>CALFHQ010000289.1 GCA_937876385.1 uncultured Pseudomonadota bacterium | reverse complement strand
CGAAGGTCTGGCCGGGTAGATGTAGGTGCCTCGAGCGATGTACTCTTTGAGGACATCGTTTTGAATGGTCCCTTTGAGCTTGTCTTTGTCGACTCCAGTTTCCTCGGCCACGGCGATGTACATGGCCAGGAGGGTCGCTGCCGTAGAGTTGATCGTCATGGAGGTGGAGACCTTGTCCATGGGAATCCCGTGAAACAATTTCCTCATGTCAGCGATGGAGTCTACTGCCACTCCGACCTTGCCGACTTCACCGGCGGAGAGGGGGTGGTCGGAATCGTATCCCATCTGAGTGGGGAGGTCGAAGGCGACGCTGAGTCCCGTTTGCCCCTGCTCGAGAAGGTACTTGTAGCGGGCGTTGGACTCTTCTGCAGTCCCGAACCCTGCGTATTGCCGCATGGTCCACAATCTCCCACGATACATGTTTGGCTGCACCCCGCGAGTGTAGGGGTACTGTCCCGGAAATCCCAGCCTGGTTTCTGGATCAAAATCTTCCTGAGAAGAGTACAGAGGGGCGATGGGGGACCCATCGGATCTCCGGAATGCCTTTTTTCTGGGTGCAAAGCGCTTTTCGGCGGGATCCAGGACGGATTCCTTCCAGTTTTTGTAGGCGTCGGTGTCCTTCTTCTCGCTCATAGCATACCTCTCGCACGAATCGTGGTCCCGACGATGGCGACCGCCGCCAGAGAGGGGCCAGAAAGGGAGATCTATCCAATCTGAGTCAGGAAAGCAACACGGTTCTGTTGCGACCGTCGTTCTTGGCGCGATAGAGGGCCCGATCCGCCTTCTCCACCAGTTGTCCCGGATCGACCATGTCGGAGCTGGCGCATCCCACGCCAACGCTCACTGTGAGCCGGCCACCCGGTTGTGTTTCCTCGTTTGGAAAGACGCTCTCTTCAACGATGCGACGAATTTCTTCTCCCAATCGTTTGGCATCCAGGGGGCCGGTGTCGGGGAGCATCACGGCAAACTCCTCTCCTCCGTATCGGCAGGCCACGTCGGTGCGCCGAACGCGTCCCTTGAGGAGTTCGGCGAACTTAACCAGAACGGTATCCCCGGCAGGGTGCCCGTGGGTATCGTTGTAATTCTTGAAGTGGTCAACATCGATCATGATGAAGGCGAGGTCTCGTCTGGAGCGCTGGGCCAGTGGGAAATGCCATTCCAACATTTCCTGCAGGTGGCGACGATTGCGAAGTCGAGTGAGGGCGTCTGTGGTAGCCAGCTCTTCAAGGCGTTCGTTGGCTTCCTCCACCTTCCTCATGGCTTCTCGAAGTTCTTCATTGGCCTGGTTGAGTCCCTGGGTTCGCTGGGCCACCAGTTCGTGGAGTTGGCCGGTATAGCGTTGCAACCCTGCGGCCATTCCATCAAGTGTGGAACTCAATTGAGACAACTCCCCACTACCTACGACGTTGGAACGAGCGGAGAGGTCCCCTTCCTTGAGCTGCAAGGCAGCGGCCGTCAACTGGAGAATAGGACGAATCAGACTGCGTTGCATGGCGAGGCTGAACAGCAGCGCCGTGATGATTGCAAAGGCGAGGACGGCCACAAGGTTGTTGGTCAAGAGCCCGGCGACCTCGGCGTCGGCGCGGCTGAGGTCGAAGGAAGCAATGACCGTTCCC
The DNA here is from genome assembly GCA_937876385.1 of uncultured Pseudomonadota bacterium. Lineage (GTDB taxonomy): Bacteria > Myxococcota_A > UBA9042 > CAIXZC01 > CAIXZC01 > CALFHQ01. Next base: position 19,220 of record CALFHQ010000289.1, on the reverse strand, counting down.
CAGTGGATGCCGGGCAAGTCGCCGATTCGGGTATCGAGGGGCATGGCCACCACCATGGTTCGGCTGGACTCCCCCTGTACATAGCGAATGGTGGCTCCCGCCGACTCACACGCTTCCTTCACGAAGGGGTCATCAATATGCCGTCCGTACATCTCCTTGTTCGTGTGCCCCACTACCTCTCTGCGGTGATTGAGAATCATCACCGACTCCAAATCGGCGGTCTCTTCGAGGCGAAAATGGAGCTCCTCCACCAGGCGGTCCAACTTTTCGAATTCGTCGGAAGCCATAGCAGAGACACACACAGCAGAGAAGCCCTCCAGGAGGACTTGCGCCTTGTTCTCCATCTCCTGCTTGTAGAGCCGTTCTTGCTTGTTGGCCATGAAGACCCCCATGGCCAACATCGCCACAACCACCATGCCGACCCCTAGCAGGAGCAGCTTGACACGAATGCTCATGGCTCCCCCCGCTGCAGGATGGTGCGGAGATTTCTGTGGAGGTACCGCACCGACTCGTAGACCCAATCTCGGGTGTAGACCCACCCATCAACGTCCACGTATCGATTGAGGATTCTGCGACCGTCCAGCGTGGTGACGTTCAGTCCAGCTAGGACGGATGCGACCTTTCGAACAACGGTACGATCCAGATGAGGGGCAGCGAATATGGCATCGTACGGGGTTCGACCGGTAATCGCCAGAATCTGAAGTTGCCCCACGTCGAGGCCTTCCTCTCGGGCAGGTTTGAACACCTCTGAATAGGTCGCTACGACATCCACATCGCCGTCCAACAGCATGTGGAGGGCCTCGATATGGGTGCCTGCGTAGACGACTTCACTGAAATCCTTGTCGAGGTCAAACCCTCGGCCTTCTAGATAGACGGTGGGAAGCAGATATCCCGAGGTGCTGTCCCGGCTGACCAAGGCGAGTCGCTTTCCCTGAATGTCGTCCAGGGAACCGATCGCTCCCCCTTGTCGGGTCACCAGATAGCTGGCGTAGAAAGTGGTCCCTTTGGAAACCTGGGTGAGCATCAACTGGACGCAGGGGACCAGCTCCTGGATCTTCACGAAGGCCAAGGGTGGAGCCCAGACGAGATCCACCTCCCCGTGCCGAAGGAGATCCACGGTCTCTTCTGCAGACAGACCCAACTTCATGTGGACGGGGATGCCCAGCTCCCTGGAGAGGTAATCGATGATTCCGATGTATCGATCGGAGACGGATGCGCCCCCGATGTTGCGGGTCAAAGCGAAGGTCAATTCGGTGGGCACTCGAACGCCTGGCTTGCATTGGGCCGGAATTGGAGGAAGGGGATCAGTAGGCGCCCCCGCCGGCTCAATGTGGATGATATCAGAGTCTTCCTGAGCACAAGAGAGCATCAGCAGGACGGAGATTGTCACCAGTAGCCTGTAGCGCACTCGTTACCCCCCCAATTGGGAAAGAAAGCCGTTCAGGATTGCTCTTTCATGTCGGCAAAGCGTTTCCAGGTCTCTGGAGAACGCTGACTGCTTCGTCGAGCGGTATCTGCCAAATCCACTGTGAGCACCTGCCGTTCCGCCATAAGCAGGTTCCCCGCAGCCATCGTGTGAGTCACAATGGACGGCTGGACGCCAAACAGGAAATGCCCGTACCAGTTCTCCGGTTTGATGGGCGTGAACGGGTAGTGCTCCACAATGATGATATCCGCTTGCGCTCCTTTTTCAATAACTCCCAACTTTGTGCCAAACAGTTCGCTGGCGAAGCGGGCGTTTTCCCTCACCAACATGTCCACAGCCTCGCCGAACCCGACAGTGGGATCTCCCTTCGCCTGGCGTTGGAGGAGCATGGCGATGCGAGCCTCTTGTCGCATGTCGGAGGTCATACCGTCGGTTCCCAGACCCACATGGATCCCCTCACCGAGCATTCCCAGAACGTCGGCAGCACCCACGGCGTTGTTCATGTTGGATTCGGGATTGTGTACGACGAAAGTTCCCGACTCCTTCAAGAGCCGGCGCTCTTCTTCGTCTACGTGAATGCAGTGTGCAAGGATGGCCTTGGGGGAGAGCCCGCCGGCATCGTGGAAGCGACTGACGACTCGCTTGTTGTAGCGAGCAAGAGAGTCTTCCTGGTCCGAAAGATCTTCCGCTGCGTGGACGTGAATTCCCGCTTTCAGCGCCGATGCCAACTTCACCGCTTCCTTCAAGGTGTCCTCGTTCAAGGTCAACGAGGCATGCAGTCCGAACATCCCCTTGATGAAGGTTTCGTCGTCCCCGGAGTGGACCTCGATGAAGGAGGCATTCTCCTGAAGTCCTTCGTCTCGAATGGTGACACCATCCCGGTCAGAAACCTCGTAGCAGAAGGCGCTTCGGATTCCGGCTACCCGGGCAGCATCCGCCAGCACATTCAAGGAGCCCTTGACGGCGTAAGGGGAGGCGTGGTGGTCGATGATCGTGGTGGTCCCCGACGTGATGCAACGATGGTAGGGGACGAGGGCGCTGTAGTAGATATCTTCCAGGTCCAAAGCCCTGTCGAGCTTCCACCACAGCTTCTTCAAGATCTCCGGGAAGTTGTGGGCGGGCTCCCCGGCCAGTCCGCAGGCCAACGTGGAGTAAAGATGCATGTGGGCGTTGATGAGGCCGGGCATGACAATACGCCCCGCTGCATCGATCACTCGTGCCCGAGGATTGGCCTGGAGGAGGGTGTCGCTGTCGCCGACATCGGCGATGAACTCTCCGTCCACGAGGACGGCTCCGTTTTCTAGAACACGGTCGGGATTCCCCGGAGTGACAACAGTCCCGTTGATGATCAGAGTCAAGGAAGCCATGATCTTCTCCTATTAATTTGTGTGGTACTTATGTTGGTTTCTTTGGGGCAAGAGACTACACGAAGCGGATGTCTTCAATGGAGTATTCTCGAGTTCCCTTGGGAGCCCGGAACACAACATCGTCTCCGATGCCCCTCCCCAGAATCGCTTTTCCAAGGGGAGAGGTGTACGAAATCCGGCCCTCCGTCGGGTCGGCCTCTTCGGTGCCGACGAGCTGGTAGACGACGATCTCCTCTGTTTCGAGGTCCAACAACTCCACCGTCGCACCAAACACCACTCGATCCCCACTCAAGGTGGAAGGGTCAATAACCACGGCCCGCCCCAACTTGTTCTCGGCCTCTCGAAGCTGGATCTCGATGAGTCCCTGCTTCTCCTTGGCTGCGTGGTACTCGGCGTTCTCCGACAAGTCCCCGTGGGCTCGAGCTTCTTCAATGTCTCGAACGTTCTGGGGACGCTCCACTTCTCGCAGGCGCTTCAAGCGGGCCCTCATTTTGGCTTCCCCTTGAACCGTCAGTAGTACTTTCTCTACCATGTCTGCTCACCTCAGAAAGAACGGCGCTGGATGATACCGGTATCATCCACGAAATAGCCCTCTGGAATCCTCTCCGACAGGGTCTTCTTGAACCGTTTCACGTTCCATCGATTCTCAATCGCCTGGTCCACAATATAGGTCTTCAGGCGAGTGGTCTCTTCTTCGTCGATCAACCGCTCCAACATCGCATCCACCGCTTCGCGGTGTTCAGCGTACATCGTCAGGCCATCGGAAGCCAGGAAACGGATCTCCTCGGATTCGTCCTTGGACAACTCGATGAGTCGACCCAAAACGTCTGGATGCTGGTAATCCCGCAAAGAGGACACCAGATTGCTCATCTTCTCCATGCTTCGGTCAAACCGGTCGTGGATGGCGTCCAGACAAGACAAAATGAGTTCCACCGCAGCGTCATCTCCGGCGATTTCGGTGTAGGCCCGCAGCGCCCAGTAGATGGAGACTTCGTCTCGAATGAAGCCTTCCAGGGCTGGAAGGGCTCGGTCGCCAAAGGAGCGAATGATCTCATAGGTCAGGGTCTTCTCATCTTCGTCGACGATGGAGCCGTCAGTGACATAGGTGAAACGACCCAGCAAGACGCGGATGGCATCGTCGGAGCCGATGTCCTTCAGTATGTAGATAATGCGCTTGCGTTCCATCGTCTGATGGTACTTGTTCATCAACTTCTTCTGCATACGGACGAGAGAGCGGTCCATCTTTGGACTCCCGTCGTCCACCTCTTCTACAGTGTCCTTCTTGCCGAACAAACGTCCCAGGAAACTCATGTGTCCCTCCACCCGAAAACTGGTGAGCCAGTGTATCACCGCCCCCCCCAATACGCAAGAAGATCCCCGAGATACGAGGGGGTGAAGAGGTCCCTGACAGCCCCCATTGCGCACCGCGGCAAAAATGTCCCGGCGCCACTCGAATTCCCTTGACCTGCCTCTCCTGCCTCCATATCGTTGTCAGGAAGAATTGGTGAGATTTTGCTCTGACAACCGAAAACTCTCGAAGGGGGAAACCATGGCAGCATTGAAAGATCTGACTCTTGACCAGGTAATGAAGGCCCTGCCGAAGCTGGTAAAAGACGACGTGGAAGGGACCTACGTCTATAACGTAACCATCGAAGGGGACGATCCCCGAGTGGCCAATCCCCAGGCGTACGTTGTCGTCACCGACGGTGTCGTGGAAACCGGTGTCGGGCACAGCGATGCCGATGGCGCCACTGAGTTCACCGTGAACCAGGGCGGAGTGGACACCCTCATCGCCTTCCAGACACACGGAATGAAAGCGGCCACCTCCGCCATGATGATGGGCTACATCTTCACCAACAACATCAAGAAGGCCGAAATGTGGTTCAAGATCTTCAAGATCGGCCCCGAAGCGATGTTCGCCGCCTTGGCCGAAGAAGGGATCGTCATTGACGACAAAGAACTCGACATCTACGCAGAACTGATGCTCGACTGATCCCGAATCCGCTCATGTGGAGCCCCCAATCGAGGCTCCTCCCGCCCGCCACATCGAACTTTCCGACCATCGAGTTTTTCGCTGCAATAAAGGGAAAAGCCCTTGACAAAAGCTGGCAAATCAGTAAAACCAGGATTCGTTGAAGTTGATATGTCGCTCGGGTAGCTCAGCTGGTAGAGCAGCGGACTGAAAATCCGCGTGTCGGTGGTTCAACTCCGCCCCCGAGCACTTCTCCCACTACAAAGAAGTGCCACCCAGACAATGTTGAAGTCTCGTCTGGAGGCTTGAGGTCTCATTTCTACGGTTTGAGCAATCCACCCAGGCGACTCACTCCATCAAACAACCTGGCAATCTGCCCCGGCTTCAGAAGCGAGCGCGTGCGGCGAAGAATGTAGTTTGGACGCAGGTAGAACCGCCGATAGGCCTCCCGTTGAAGCTCTCGGAGCTGCTCTGCTGAAGCGATCCCTTTCGGCAGGTAGAGACGCCCCGGGATCTCATTGGCCCTCACCTCAAACCCTGAAAGAACCCGGTCTCCCTCGTGCATCGGCTCGCCAGAGACGCTCTTGTGCAAGAAGAATTGTGCGTAGTCAGGCTCCATGTAGATGGCGTCCTCAATGGTCTGTCGGATGGTCTTCTCGGTGGACAAAGGAAGGCCGAAGACGAAGGAGGCGGTGGTCTGGCATCCCATCCTCGATGCCGCCTTCACAAGATGGAACACCTGAGGAATGTCCAGGGGCTTGTTGGCAGCGTTCAATACGTCTACGTTGGTGCTCTCCACACCGAACAGGATGTTCCAACATCCCGCCTGAACCATTCGCCCCAACAGCTCTTCATCCAGGGAGTCCATTCGAACGTGACACGACCACGCCACCGGCTCGTGGAGACGCCCGAGGCGGTCGCACATCTCAAGAACCCAATCTCGATTCCAATTGAACAGTGGCTCGGCAAACTGGATCTCTCGAACCCCATAGCGAGCCTGAAGATATCGAACCTCTTCCACCACTTTCCGAGGTCGACGCACCCGCAGGGGAGTCGAACAGGCAAAGGCGGATGAGTCGCAGAAGGTGCACCGATTGGGGCATCCTCGAAGGGCAAGAACCGGCGCATATGGCTTCAACAGATAGCGGTGGGGAGCCCCGTGATTGTATCGAGCGGGTCCGCCCACCGTTTCCCATGCCGGGAACGGCAGGTCGTCCAATGAGACCTCGAGAGGCGCCAACTCCCCTCTTCCCTCCAGCCCCCGAATGACGCTCCCCTTTCCGCATCCTCCCCCCAGAGATACCTCGGAATGGTCCACTCGGGGAGGTCGTGGAAGGCCGCCTCAAAATCCCGATACTTCGAAAGGAAGTTCTTCCCTTCCTCCTCGTCCCGACTGCCCGCCAGAACCATTCGGGCCTCCGGATAAGCACGCCGAAAGTGCTCAACCGACCACCGCAAGGTCTTCTCCTGGCTCGGCCGGTCATACTCTCGATACACCACCACAACCACATCGGGGCGAAGAGAGGTATCCATCAACTTCTTCCAGCTCCCCCCCGACGGATAGAGATCCCAAACACGCACTGACCAACCCAAAGCCTTGAGCCCGGCAGCAATGGTAAGGGACTGCAACGGAGGGTGACGAACGGGGACGGAGGGTCCCTCGGGATCCAGAGGGGGGCTGACGATGAGGGCCAAACGACTCATAAGCTAGTTCCAATATCCAAGGTTCTTCAACACCTTCCGGGTGGAGCCATCTTCGATTCGCTCCCCTTCAAACTCCCCCCCTTCCGGAGAACCAAGGCCCTCCCCCGAAGTGGCTCCCTTCTGGGAAGACCAGAGGAACATGCCGCCGTCGAAACCCGGCAGAAAATGTGGAGGTCTCGGCGAATAGGCCAATCTCCACTGCTCCCCTGTTTCGATTCGATTCTCGTGGAGCAGCCCAAGACCATACCGTCCCAGATAGATTCGATTGGAGTTGAGCGGCTTCGAGTCCATGGTCATCTCGAAGGTCATGGGGGACCGGGGAGGGTCAGTCTGAAAGCGCCAGGAAAGGGGTTCCTCTTCCACCTCGCAATCCACCTTCATGTGCCCCTCGTCTACGACTTGAAGGCAGGCCGTGTGCTGCTCTGCTTCCACCAGCACCAAGGCCCCACCCTCCACCGAAATGTCCCCGGAGAAATGGGTGCGCTCCCCTTCTCGATTCAGTGTCAAGTGAACGTACCCCGACTGACGAGTGGGGGTGGCACCGGCCTCGGATTCCTCCTGGGGCTCCTTGCCGTTCATCCCCTCGGGAGGGGTTGCCTCCGGCACGGGCACGGCCGGGGCTTCGGGTTTCTCCAGAGATTTCCCACCAGATTCAGCCGGCGTCCCCTTGAACACCTTGGAATCGACGGGTTCTTTCCCCCGCTCTTCCAGGGGCAACGGTGTCACCACCAGATCGAGGCGACGGATGGCTTTCCACGCCTTCCCGAAGCCTTGAGTGACTTTCTCCTTGTACCCCGTGCGCACCTCCCTAAGGAGTTTGCGCATGACTTCGGCCATGATGAGATTCTTGTCCACCAGATTTCGAGTTTCAGAGGGATCGTCTTTCAAGCTGTAGAGCTCCATCAAGGTGCCCTGCGGTCCTGACTTCCACGCTGGGGTTCTAGCGTCGTCCTTCTTGTGGTGGTAGATGAACTTCCACCCTTCATGGCGGATGGCGCTGGATAGCCGCGCCTCCACATAAACGGGGGTGTCTTCCTTCGCTTCGCCCAGGAGGTCGGGCACGAGGCTGCGACCGGTGTGACGAGGGTGCTCCGGAAGCCCCAGGAGGGCCAACAGGGTAGGGGCGACATCCAGGTGAGTCACCACGTTGGTTCGAACTCCGGGCTCTCCTGCATCGAGGAAGGGCGCCTTGATGATGAGGGGAATGTGCAGCTCCTCATCATACAGCGTGAGTCCGTGAGAGTTGTGGCAGATGGTCTTGAACAGTTCGGAATGGCAAGTGTGGGCCGGGTGCATGGTTTCACCGTGGTCGGCGGTGACCAGGATCACGGTGTTGTCGTCCAACTTCAACTCGTTGATGGTATCAAACAGTTCTCCCAACATTTGATCGGCGTAGTAAATCTCTGCCAGGAACTCCACCATTGCGGGGAGATCGCCCTTGAAATCCTTGAGGCGCTCCCGAGTCCATTTGAGGTACTTCTCCGGGGCATTGTAGGGCTGGTGAGGGGGAGAGATATTCACCAACAAGAAGAATTTCTCCTTGTGGTGGGTGGCAATCCACTCTTTGGCCCGCTCAATGATGAACACCGTGTCCTTCTGGGACCTTCGATTGTCCCACACCGTCTCGAAGCCCGGATCGAGCCCCATTCGAGTGGTTCCGTACTGGAAGTGATTTCGCCCGATGCTGGCGGTAACGTACCCGGCCTTCCTGAGCAGTCGAGGAATGAGCGGGGGATCGGTTTCGTAGTAGCGCTTGATTTGCGGGATTTTCAACCGCCACCAGCGGCTATGGAACTCTCCTGCTGTTGGATGCTGAGACTGGAGAAACCCGACGATGGACGGGCGGGTCTGGTTCGACACCGAGAAGGCGTTGGTGAACGTGACCCCACCCTTTGCCAACGCATCCAGGCGAGGAGTCACCGACGGGAAGGGGCCGTTACCGGGGCCCACACAATCACTTCGAGCGGCGTCGATGAAGACAACCACGACGTTGGGTCCCTCGGGGGGAATCTCCTCTTCGACAGAGGCAGCGGGGGTCTTGCGCTCCACAAACACCGACAGGTTGGCGACGGCGACACCTGCCGAAGGGGTGCCAGAGTCTTCCTCGGACAGAACATTGATGGCCAGAACTTCCGGGGAGTCTCCCTTCTTCGGGAGGGGTACCGTCACTTCATGCCATTCCCGTCGATCCCCAGGGGCTTGAGCATCCACAGTGACCTGCCCCAACGCCCGGCTTGCCCCCCGGGTCTTGTCCAGAAGGGCCAGTCGCAGCGACACCTTGCCCCCTTCCCCCCCCGGAAAGGCTCCAGGCACGATGCTGTAGGCAAAAGAGAGTCGTGCGTTGTCGTACTGCGGAAGGGGGGTCTCCAACTGGGAAGGGACGGGGAGTATCACCGCGTCTCTCATGTCGTAGTTCTGCTTCTTCAGGTCCACTGCAATGACGCGTCTGGCCAGCAGCGACAGCGTGCCCTCTACCTGAGCAAAGGGAGCCCGATAAGTCGTCTCGAGGAGAGCTTCTTCCTGGAGATCCATTCTTCGAGGGGACGCCACGGAAGCTTCGCCTAGATGGTCAAAGAGGGTCCAGGTTTGAATCTCACGAGGCACAAAGCGGGTGGCGTCGGTCCAGTGAGCAACGGTTTCTTTTTCTTCCTCTTCTTCAATCACACTGTCTGTCGTTTCTGCGACGGGTTCCCTGGAAGGGGGCACTGCTGCCTCCGCCTCGGGAATGGCGAGGGAGATCCACTGGTGGGGAACCCCGCCTTGTCGAGGAGTCACAGGCTCTCCGTGACAGCCGACAGCCAGCATCATTGCGACCAAAATGACCATTCGTTGCAACATCCTTCGCCCCCTTGGAAACGACGTCGGATTATAGTGGAAGGGGGAAACGTAATCCATTGAATTCCTGTGTGGTTCCTTCTAAAATGCATCCCCGTGCGCCGGACCGATTTCCGGAAGTGCGCAACCCTGCCGAGGTTCCTCGGCCCGACAATGACAACGGAGGTCGCCATGCAGACCCTGATCGCAACAGCATTGGTTTTCTGTCTTGTTCCCGCCCTCGCCCTGGCACAACCCGGGGAGGGAGGAAAGCGGCCTCTGAAGAAGCTGAAGGCGGCCATAGAAAAGATTGAGCGGGTCGAGAAGCAGTTGGGGGAGAAGAAGCTGAACCCCAAGAAGGCTCGACAACTGGAGCAGGAGCTTAAAGAAGCTCGGCTGCTCATCAAGGAGTACATACTCGACGCCCGTGAAGAGCGCCACGAAGGGGCCCTGGGGATGGTCGTAAGCATCAATCACAACATCGCTGAAGGAACCCCGGAGGCGGTCCCGGAGGAGCCTGTAACTGAGCCCATGGCCCCCGGAGCTTTCGGCAAAGTCGTTACCGCCATCAAGCAGCAGGGCTTCTCGGATGAGAAATTGACGGTGCTCTCCTCTGCGGTGCGGGAAAACTACTTCACCGTAGCGCAGGTCAAAGACCTGCTTCTCCTCTTCTCCTTCCCGGACGACAAGATCAAGGCGCTGCGGTTGTTGAAAAATCACATCGCAGACACCAACAATATCTTCGAGATCTATTCCTCCTTCGTGCACTCCTCTGACAAGGACGAGGCCCGCAAGATTCTGGAGGACTAGCCTAAACCAGGAGAACAATCGAGTATGGCAACCCTGTTTCTAAAGAATATCCACACTTTGGTGACGCAGGACGACGACAGCCCTGTCCTCAAGGGGGTCTGTGTCCGAGTCAACGGCAATGAAATCATCGAAATCGAAGCGGGGCTCTCCCCTCAGGAAGGAGAGCGGGTAATCGATTGCTCTCACCATGTCGTCTACCCGGGCTTCGTCAACACGCACCACCACTCCAATCAGACCTTGCAGCGGTGCGTCCCCTACGTGCAGAACGCCAAGCTCTTTGACTGGCTCGTGGGACTCTACGAGATCTGGCGACACCTCACCCCCGAAGCTGTCCGGGCAGGAGCCAGAGTCGCCGCAGCAGAGCTCCTTTTGAGCGGCTGCACCACCTTCGCCGATCACTACTATGTCTTCCCCGTGGATCAGCCGGGAACGCTCCTCGACGAGACCATTCTGGCGTCCCGGGAGTTGGGTGTTCGCTTCCACCCCACCCGAGGCTCCATGAGCCGGGGGCGCTCCAAAGGGGGCCTGCCACCCGACGAGGTGTGTCAGGGGGAAGATGAGATCTTGAAGGACTCCCAACGGGTCATCGACCAATACCACGACCCCGAGCGCTTCTCCATGTGCCGGGTGGGACTCTCCCCGTGCTCCCCCTTCTCGGTTACAACAGAGGTCATGCGGGACATTGCGGCCATGGCTCGACGTCACAAGAATGTTCGTCTCCACACCCACCTGGCCGAAACCTTAGACGAAGACCAGTACTGCCTGGATACCTACGGAATGCGACCTCTGGCGGTGATGGAGTCCTTGGACTGGATCGGCGATGACGTCTGGTACGCCCACGGAATCCACTTCAACGATGAGGAGTTGGATCTCCTGGCCCAGACTGGAACCGGGGTGGCCCACTGCCCCTCCTCCAACCTTCGCCTCGGTTCAGGAATCGCCCGAGTTCCGGAGATGCTGGAGCGAGGAGTCCCGGTGGGACTGGCCGTGGACGGTTCTGCGTCCAACGACTCCTCCAACATGATCCTCGAAATGCGCCACGCGCTCATGGTCCATCGAATCGGCACCGGGGTCGACCGAATGCCCCCCAGCGACGTCATCAAAATCGCGACCCGGGGGGGAGCGGCGGTATTGGGCCGAGACGACGTTGGTGCCGTGAGACCCGGCATGGCCGCGGACTTCGCTATCTTTGATCTTGATGACATCGGTCTTGTGGGGGCATTGCACGACCCTGCCGCAGCACCCTTCATGTCCTTCTCCACCAGTCGTACGGCGTACACCATCGTTAACGGCAAGGTGGTCGTGGACGAGGGGAAGTTGACCACCGCCGACATCCACGAGATCATCCGGGAGGGAAACCGGGCTTCTGCGGAGATGCTCCAGAAGGCCTCGGCTCGCACGGGCATCCAATACGACTGAACCGCCCCATCTGCCACCCCGCTCTTTTTCGGGCAGAAAATCGGACATGGGGGATGAAAAAGGAGTTGACAGCAAAACGGCGGTACGGTATTCATCCACTTGCTTTTCGAGCGCTGACAATTGTCTGGTGCTGTTCGGGGATCGTCTAATTGGCAGGACACTGGGTTCTGGCTCCAGCAGTCGAGGTTCGAGTCCTCGTCCCCGAGCTCTTTTGATTATTGACTGTTTTGTCGATGTGGCCCATTAGTCTAATTGGTTAGGACGCTGGCCTCTCAAGTCGGTAGCACGGGTTCAAGTCCCGTATGGGCCGCCACAAACACGAATCGCCATTCAACCGAGGGTTGAGTGGCTTTTTTCGTTAAGGCCAAACCGGTTCGCTTATGGGTGTGCAGCGTAGTGAATGATCTGCCCCGAGTAGGTCACAACCACGTAGTTCTCAAGCCCAACCCCCCAGATGTCCGACAGACGCCCTTCGGGATTCACACGATCGGGATAGAGTTCTTTGATGGCCGGAGGAGATTGAACCGAGGTGCTGGTCCACTCGTCGTTCTCGTTGCCGTCGTAGGTCCACACGATGGGAGGCGCCAGGTATCCAGCGGCCAACACCTGCCCCTGAGGAGCGATCCAGATTCCACGGAACTGAGAAGCCGGATAGACAGTGGGAGCGTGCTCCACCACCGTTCCATCGGGGTGCGCTTCGAAGATGCCGTGGTTGTCCCCAGCCAGCCAGGCCACCCCTCCCGAGACATCGATATCAAACAACTCGAACCCAGCAAAGGCTTCGGTGTTGGGAGTCATGGTTTCCCCTTCGATGACGAGGTACACCCCGTCTCCGCCGATGTGAACCTTGCCGCTCTCTTCCACAAACACAGCGTTCAAATTGGGCAGAGGGTCTCCCTGAAGCCCAGCCACGGCCGGATCGATCTTCTCCCAGATATTTCCCACGAGATGGAGGATCGTCCCCTCATCTCCAACCGCCCAGAGGTTGTCTCGATCGGCCCCGTGGACGTCGTTGAGCTTCACACTCACTCCTGTGGCCGCATCGTCATCGTACCAATGAAGATCCCCCACATTGGTCAAATCCGCGTAGCGCTTCAACAGCCCGTCGTCCCCGCAGATCACCACAAACTTCCTGGACTCGGCCCAGATTCCGTTCACCGAAGCGGTGGAATCCAGCGGAATATTCTCCCACGCCTGGCGGCTCTGGCTGAACACTGACACGGTGCCCAAGGTTCCAGCCACGAACAGGTCGAAATCGCCAAACCCCTTGTCCACTCCCCACACTTCGTTTCGAGTTACCGGTTGCCCCTGGTTGATGACCTTGAAGCCAACCTCACCACCAAATGCCGGACCGATGACCTCGTTGGTTACCCCAGAGTCATCCTCCGTTCCATCGGTGTTGGAGGTGGAATCAAATCCCCCCGCCGTGTCCAGAGAGGGCTGGGTAGAATCTTCGGTGCACGATACGAAAAAGAGCCCCAGGATGAGAACGGGTAGCCACTGCCGGAAGGTCATGGACATCTCCTTTGAGTCTCGGGTCACTTGCCGAGGCGTTTTGGTCGACATACAGAATAGCAACGCGGCACCCAGTGGTCAATTTTGCCCCCAACCGTTGAATTGCAAGGGAGGGGTCCTGGTGATACAATTTGCCCCCATTGAGGTATGCTGTGTATCGAATCTGGATCATCATTCTCTGTCTCGCATCGCTGGGCTGTTCCACCATGAATCAACAGGGAACGCCTCCCAGGATTCGCGTCGACGCCTCCTGGCAAGTGCTGGTTGGAGAGAAGCTCTCCATCCTGGTGGAAGCCAGCGACGCCGACGAAGATGGATTGACGTTCTACATCAAAGGACGTCCCGAATCGGCCCAGTTCGCTGCGCTGCCCGATGGGCAGTCGGCCCTGTTCACCTGGACCCCAGAGGTCACCGAAGCGGACCCCGGAGGCACCAGCTACGAGGTCGAATTCGTGGTGGAAGACGACACCGGGGCTTGGGACAGCCAGGTGGTCACCATCGCCGTGTATCCTCAGTGGGCTCCCACCTTCCTGAATCCTCCCGGCTATATCATCGACCTCGCCGACGAGAGCCACATCGAGTTCATCGTGGCCGTCAAAGACGATGCTGCCAATCGAATCGAGATCACCATGGAAGAAGCACCCGACGGGGCCTACATCGAGCAGTCCGAGAAGAAAGAGGCTTACTTCTTCTGGAGACCGGAACCAGAGCAAATCGCTCAGAAGCGATTCTGGTTTGTTCGATTCCTGGCCCGTGGCTACGCCTCCTCCAATACGGGAGACGAGCTGCTCTACGAGCTGCACCACGACATCATCCTTGTCATCATCAACGCCGACTTCGAGGGCTGTTCGGGCCATCCTCCAGTGATCGAGCACACCATTCCCGGGGATTTTCACCCCGAAGAACACCCCGACGCCGTGAACGGCTATCCCATCAACGCCTTCGCCCAGGATCTCGACTCCTATGTCGAGCGAATGCAGCTCTACTGGAGCGCTTCCGACTCCCCTCAACCGGGAGACTTCAAGCCTCTGCCAATGCCCGCCATCGGTGAAGACAGCTACCGGGGCACCATTCCTTCAATCGAAGCCGGCTCTGGCAGAGCCATTCATTACTACCTGGAAGCCTTCGACAACGATGACTATGCCGGGACCAGTTGTGACCAGTCATCGAGAGTGCCCAAGGACGGGTTCTACTCCTTTATGGCCTACGACGCCGGCTTTTCCGATGCCTGCGCCGACGACCCCTATGAACCCAACGACCAGTTCGGAGACTCCTGGTTCCTGGACCTCGGAAGCCATCCCGGACTCCGATTGTGCGGGGCCCTGGACGACTACCTCCTCTTTACCTTGAGCGACAGCCAGGTGGCGGTCACAGTGCAAGGCCTGGGCAACGGAGAGGACCTCCGTGTAGAAGCCCTGGACGGAGCTGGCAACCCGATTGGACCTGTCCTTCAAGGGGACGGTTCGTTTTCCCTGAATCAAGGTCAGTTGGGGGGAATGGTCCTTGTCGTCCACGCCTGGTCGTACACCGGTCTACCAATCACCTACAACCTCACCGTGGCTCTCCAGGACAGCGAATGTGTGGAGGACTCATTGGAGGGAAATGACTCCCCGGAGAAGGCCACGGGGATCACAGCCGGGGAATTTCCGGCCCTCTCTATTTGCGTTGGAGACGTGGATTACTTCCGCATCGAAGCCGACGCATCCACCATCATCAAGGCGACGGCCAGCTTTGAAAACAGCGAGGGAGATCTCGATGTATTTCTCCTCGACGACGACGGAGAAACCGTGCTGGATGCTGCCGAAACCTCCTCCAACAGTGAGTCGGTTTCTTACAACGTGGTCCAGGCCGGAACCTACTATATCGCCATCGAGGGCTACCTGGGGGCCACCAACAGCTACAACCTCACCGTAGAATTCGGGGACATGAACCTGGAGTGTGTGGAAGATTCCTTTGCTCCAAATCAGGTTGAATCCGAAGCAGTCATCACCCCCCCTCATACCTACGACAAGCTGGTGGCCTGTCCAAACTCCGACGACTGGTTTGAACTCGGCCTCAACGGCGGAGAAGACCTCTGGATCGACATTCAAGACGAGAGTCATCAGCTAGCCGTTGACGTAATGGGCCAATCCGGCTTCGACCCACTGTGTGACGAGGAGACCTCCAACCAGGGAATCCTCCTCTACTGCCACATCGACGAAGCCGGAGACTACGCCGTTCGAGTGGCAAATTCGACCCAGACCACGGTCCTCTACACCCTGGATTTGCAGGTGGAGAACCCTCCAGGAGTCTGCCCCATCGATCGATTTGAGCCCAACGACGCACCGGGTGCTGCTGTGGAGATGCCTCAAGACACTCTCACCTGGCTTACCCTGTGCAACTCTGATGAGGACTGGTTCCTCCTGCAAGGATTCCCGGGGCAGGTTCTTTTCGCCGGTCTGGTCCTTCCCGACGGCTCTCAACCCATCGATGTGTACCTGTACGCCGACGACGAGTCCACCCTCCTCGGGACCTCTGATTCCGCCTCGGGGTACCCGTACGTTGAAGCAACCTTGAGCTACTCGGGACTCTATTTCCTCATGGTAAAGGGGGCCAATCCGACCCTCAACCAGCCCTACAGTCTGCTCACCTGGATGCAATAGGAGATCATGCGTCGACTCCACAAGACCCTTCGACCCGGAATCGTCGTCTGCCTCCTGGCATGTTGCTGCGCAGGCGCAAGCATTGCCTCCTTTGAGGGTTTGGCGCAGGCACAATCGGGCTCTCGAGTGGAATTGGGGCTTCTTCAGGTGGGGAAAAGTTCTGAAGCCGGCAGGCTCAGTGCACTGGAACACCTGAGCGCCGAGATCACCCGACGCACGAGCATCGAGACAGCCCCTCGAGCCTTCTTCGTTCCCGCCAACTCGAAGGATCTCTACCGATTCCCTTTTCTTCTCCTCGCTGCCAACCGGCCCCTCCCCGAGTTGGTCCTCGCCGAACGCAACGCTTTGGCGACCTGGCTCCAAATGGGGGGAATGCTCGTCATCGACTGGCAAGGCGGGGGAGCCGACCTGGAGAGCTTTCGAGGAAGCCTTGAAGAGTGGCTCCAGGGAATCCTCCCCGGAAGGCGCCTCGAACGCATCTCCCGAGGGGGAGTGCTCTATCGATCTTTCTACCGGCTCACCTTCGCCACCGGTCGAATTCGCCTGGTGGACGATCTCTACGGGGTGGCGCTGGACGACCGGTACGCCGTGGTGGTGATGTTCAACGATGCCCTGGGTGCGGTGGAGCGAAAGAACGACGGGAACTTCCTCCATGAAGTCGTTCCTGGGGGAGAACCACAACGGGAGCAGGCCATCCGATTGCTGGTGAACTTCGTGGTATATGCGTTGTGCCAGGACTACAAGGATGACAAGGTTCATCTCGATTACTTGAAGTCGAAACGCAATTGGCGATTGCCGGGGGACAAGCCTTGATGGAATGGCTTCAAGACATCGTCTGGTTGAACGACCCCACCTCCCCCGTGGCCATCGCCCTGTTCGCCGTCGCGGCAGCAACCCTGGGTGCCTACGCCTGGTCCTTCATCAGGGTAGCCGGAATCAAAGCCGGTTTGGCGCTGGTGGGATTGCGGGGATTGGCCATGGCCATCCTCGCAGTGATTCTCCTTCAGCCGGCCCGGGTGGTCACCGAAACCTATCGAGGAACACTGCCTGTCTCCTTCACTCACAAGGAGATTCGCCTCTTTGGAACCCAGGAAAGGGACCGCCTGCTCCCTCCCTTGTCAGTCCTCTCTCCGCCGGGAAGCCAACGTTCTAAGGACGTGGTGCTTGAGTCTGCAAGAGGGGTTCCGTTGGCCTACTTCAAGGGAACCTGTCCCGTGGTCCTCACGGTGGACAATGGGGCCCCGTCGCAGCCCGGAGAGGTGGTCATCCGCAAACTCACCAGCGAAACCTCCAAAGAAGTGGTGCGAAAAGGGGTGACCCTCAAAGAGGGGAAACAGCAGATTCACCTTGAATTGGTCCCGGACGAGGTTGGGAAACTGGCCTACTCCGTCCACCTGGAGGGATTCTCGACCAACGAATCCAAAGAAAACGACACCGCAGTGTTCAGCCTGGTGGTGGCCCGAGAGAGCCTGCGCGTGCTTCACATTGCAGGGCGACCATCCTGGGATGTTCGATTCCTTCGGCAGTTCCTGACGAGCCTCCCGGGAATCGAACTCATCTCCTTCTACCTTCTGGTACAGGCCGAAGACTTCGCCCCCCACTCCCGAGAAGAATTGGCCCTCATTCCCTTCCCAACCGACGAGCTGTTCATAAAGGAAATCGGAAACTTCGATGTCATCATCGTGCACAATTTCCCGCTGGGGACCTACTTTCTCCTCAAAAAGGAACACCTCAACCACATGGCGCAATTCGTCCGGGAAGGGGGAGCCCTGTTCTTCATCGGAGGAGACCTCGCCTACCAGATGGGGGCCGTGGAGACGACCCCGGTGGCAGACATTCTCCCCGTGGAGTTGGCTTCTATTCCGGCCAACGAGAGCTACATCGACGGACCCTTCGCAGCGGAAACAGCCTCCGAAGGGCTCACCCATCCAGTGACAACTCTTCAGGGACCTGAAGGGGACCGAATGCTGGGAGAACAGGACCTCCCCCTCCTGTCGGCTGTGAACCGAGTCGGCGCCGTGAAGGAAGACGGAGTGGCCCTGCTGTGGGCTCAGAATGCCGAAAACCGATTGCCTCTCCTGGTGGCAGGGCACGCCGGAAGAGGGAGAGTGCTCCTCCTCGCCACCGACTCCCTGTGGCGCTGGGCCTTTCCACCAGAGCCCTCCGCTGTGGCCCCCTCGGTTTACCGAGAGCTCCTTTGGAACAGCCTGGCGTGGCTCAGTCGAGATCCGCGCATGGAGGGAATCCGCCTGGAAACAGAGGAGCTCCCGGTGGAAGCCGGCAAAGAGTTCACCATTGAAGCCTGCCCCACGGGCGCTTCCGCTGGAGCAACCCTCACCGCCGAAGCGACCTGGTCAGACGCCCTGGGAAACGAGCCAGGCTTCAAAGTTGCCATCACGAGCAAAGTGGAAGGGAACGGTTGTTCACGATTCAAGCTCCCCGGAGCCCGCCCGGGGGGTTGGAAGCTGAGCGCATCCCTGGATCTTGCCAGCGGAGAAATTCGAGGAACCTCCACCATCGCCGTGGAGCGAAGACGCAAGCCGAAGAAGGAGCGAATTCGGGAAGCCATCGCTGCGTTGACCGATGTGGCTCTGTTTCCTTTCCTTCTTGACCCGGTGTTCGAGTTCGATCTCCAGCCCGACTTCCTCTCTTGGGAGAAGCCCACCTTGGTTCCCGTTTGGAATCACCCGTTGTGGTTCCTAAGTTTTGCCCTGCTTGTGCTGATGGAGTGGATTCTGCGAAAGCGCTGGGGCTACCTCTAATGACTGGCTTCGACGACACATTAAAGCCCGAGAAGACGGGAGTCTACCTGATGAAGGGGGCCCGAGATGAGGTGCTCTACATCGGCAAAGCCAACAACCTCAGGCAGCGCATCAACCAATACCTGCACCTCCAGGATTCTCGAGAATTCATCCCCCGGATGCTCAAGGAACTGAAGGAGATCGAGTACATCCTCACCAACACCGAAAGGGAGGCGCTCCTCCTCGAAAGCCAGTTGGTTCGAAAGCTAAGGCCCCGATACAACGTGCGCTTGAAGGACGACAAGAACTTTCTCCTCCTGCGAATCGATACCAACCAACCCTTTCCTCGATTCGAATTCGTGCGGGAACGTCGTAAGGACGGAGCCACCTACCTGGGACCCTATCCTTCTGCTCGAACGCTGCGGGAATTTGTTCGATACCTGTCTCGGGCCTACCGCCTGAGAGTATGCCAAGACAGCGTCATGAAACAGCGGGTGCGCCCCTGCGTTCTCCACCAAATGGGCTGGTGCACAGCGCCCTGCGTCTTCCCCGAAGACAACCAGGACTACCAGACCCGGGTCAAAGAAGCCGTGGCACTCATGACCCGACGCAAGGGGGAAGCAGAAGAGCGAATTCGAAACGACATGCTCCACGCCTCCGACGAGCTGCGATTCGAAGACGCCGCTCGATACAGAGACCTCCTGGCCTCCCTCAACCAACTATGGGCTCGCCAGTTCGTCCGAATCGCAACCCCCATCGACGCCGACGTCTTCGGCATCCATCAAGGTTCCCTGGGAGGGGCCGTTTACG
>CALFHQ010000288.1 GCA_937876385.1 uncultured Pseudomonadota bacterium | reverse complement strand
TCAGGAGTCTTCCACGAGAAGCTTCTTCACGATGTCGATGAGAAGTTTCCGGGTCACAGCGCCGATGTGAGTCTCTCGAGCGAAGGGTGCTTGCGTTCGGGTCGTCTCGAGGTCCACAGGGACGATTCCCACGATGGCCATGGGGGTCTCTCGGGTGATTGGGGACTTGGAGAGGGACTCGAGAACCTCCCGCACATGGGAAGGTCGCAGGGTCACGTCGGCCAGAATCAGGTCAGGGGGGTCGTCACGCAGGGTGCGATAGGCCATCTGGTTTGGATCCAGACGAAAGACGGTGTATCCCGTCTCAGACAACTGCTTCAGCAACTCGGGAAGCCCACGACGGTGCTGGGCAACATAGGCAATGCGGGCCATAAAAGAGCCTCCTGTCCTGCCGGACGTGCGGACCGGTTGGAAAACGTTGTCAAGACGTTAACACATTTGGTCGCGAATGAACAGCATTTTCTTCTTGACAGATCGGCCATCCTGGTTCACGGGCGCGCAATCAACATAGAGGGGAGTAGACTGGTGTCGACAAAGACCCGTTGAGGCCACGGCGGGGTCATTTTGAGAGTCCCCACCAAATGGGGCGACTCGGAACATCGATTTGGATTGATTTCGGGTTGGACTTAGAGGCGCCACCCGGATTCGAACCGGGGGATAAAGGATTTGCAGTCCTCTGCCTTACCACTTGGCTATGGCGCCTTCATTTCAAGCATCAATCGATATACGCGACGTCGAGTGCTTTGTCAAGGGAAAAGCGATGGCTCAGAACCTCGAAAACCCACGGTGGGGGGGGGGATTACTCGTCGGACAGGTACAGGGAGTCGGGTCGTTTTCCGGCCTGCTCGGCCCCCTCGATGATGCATTCCAGGTAGTCTGCGCCGCTGTAAAGTTGGTAGTCAAACTTCACTTGCGGGTGGGGGTTGTCCTTGAAGATCTGCTTTGCAATCCCTCGGCGTTTGACGCAGTCGGTGAGGGACTGGGTCCACGCCTTGTTGGGAGAGACGTAGTCACTGTCGATTTTCGAGAGGTGATTGGAGAGGTCCTCTTCCCGGAAACCAACGGGCATCTTTCCGTCCACTTCGGGGGGCACCTCGACGTCGGGTTGCACACCAGTCACCTGGAGGGTTCGACCCGAGGGGCTGAAGTACCGGGCAATGGTCAGCTTGATGTAGTAGCCATCGCTTTGGGTGGGATTGATGAGGGTCTGCACGCTGGCTTTGCCGAAGGTGCGTTCACCGACTACAATGGCCCGCTCGTTGTCCTGAAGGGCGCTGGCCACAATCTCTGAAGCCGAAGCAGCGCCGTCATTGACGAGCACCACCATTGGCAGCGCCACGGTGCCTTCCCGGTGGGCGTTGTAGACTTCATCACCGGGGCTGGCGAAGGAGAAGAGGGACTTGCGTCGGTTCTTGACGGTGACGATACGACCCTTCGAGATGAAGTAGTCGGCGATTCTCACCCCTTGGCTGAGCAAACCGCCGCTGTTTCCCCTCAGATCAAAAATCAGCCCTCTGATTCCCCCTTCGCATTGGCCGTTCAGTCGCTCGACCTCGTCTTTCAAGTCGGTAAAAGAGCTCTCAATGAACCCTGTGAGCTTGACGTATCCCATGCAGGGGTAGCTTTCCAGGATTCGCCCCTCCACGTTGGTCACGCGGATGTGGGAGCGAACCACAGGAATCGACAGCTCTCCGGGTTCCCCTTCTCTGAGCACCGTCAGGGTGACGGTGGTTCCCTTCTTGCCACGGATGTGGCCCACCACCTTATCCAACGGAACGTCAACGACGGACTCCCCGTCCACCTTGACGATTTCGTCTCCTGCCCATAAGCCGGCGGTCTCTGCGGGTTGCCCGGGCATGGGGCTCTCCACGAAAGTGCGGCGCTTCAATTTGGCGTCATCTCCCAGTTCCACAAAGAGGAAGTCTTCTTCTTTGTCCAACTGGGCGGTCACCCCTTTCAGGCGGTTCTTGAGGGTTCTTGAGGGTTCAAAGCGTTGGGTCAGAAGGGCTCCGATGCCGTCAAAGCTGGCATCCTGCGTCTCTCTGGTGGATTCTTCCCACGCTTTCTTGCTGACAAGAGAGGAGTGGGGATCCAGGGCGTACAGGAAGCCCTGTGAGGCAGCGAGCCACAATCGTTGTTCTTTGACCGGTTTCTTTTGCTGGGTGGCCTTCGTTGAGGCCCACGCCATGACCTCCAGAAACTCCTCCCGGGTGAACTTGAACTTGTCCCATTCTCCTTGAAGTTCGTCGTAGCGCTTCTGGAAGAGGTCTCGGCGGGAGCGCGTCAGTTCGTCTCGGTCCTCGGAATCGAATTCGATCTCGGGATCATCTTTGTGCGCCTTGTAATAGGCGGTGGGGACTACTTCATAAGGGGGATCGAGCATGGACAAGGCGAAATTGGCGGCTGAAACGTAGGCCAACTGGGTGTCGATCTTCTCCTCGATGTATTCCTGCTGCACATACTCCAGGACTTCATCGAACTGCTCCAAACCAAACTTGACTCCGGCCCAGTATTTCTCCCCTTCGTCCTCCTCCTCGTCCTTGGACTTGGAGTCAGAAGCGACAGCATCGTTGGCCGCCAACTGGTTCCCTTCCACAGGGTGCATTCCAGCAATGGGGAGTGACCGCCCGGCATATTCGGATGGGGCGGGGGAGCCCTGGCGTGCTTCCTCGGCACTTGCAAGCGCCACGGGAGTGGCGCCCGGAGCATCGTTGCGGCTGCTCTGGCAGGCAGAGAAGGCAACGGCGAGGGTTAACAACCAGGGAATGAGTCGGGTCAAGGGACGAGTGCGGCTAGCTGAAACAATCATCGCATCTCCTTGCAACCTAAGAATTCGATGGCCCCGCTCCAGGAGGGAAGGGACCCGTTCATAGTAGCGTGTTACCGCTGGTCTTTTCAACGTCCACCTGGGTCCAGGTTGGTTGAAAAGATCTTCATAGGAACAACCGAAGTCAAGAACCATTCCCGGAGTAGACCAGATTGAATGGGGTGTGACCCTCATCACCGGCCGGTGTGGCCGAATCCTCCAGCACCCCTTTCGGTGGTTTCGAGGGACTCGGTTTCCACGAGAGTGGCTCTGGTGACGGGGGCAATGATGAGCTGAGCGATTCGTTCTCCAGGAGCCAGGGTCACCTCGTTGCGACCGAGGTTGATGAGCAGAACAGCCACTTCACCCCGGTAATCGGCGTCGATGGTACCCGGTGCGTTAAGAACAGTCAGGCCGTGCTTTCTGGCCAATCCCGATCGAGGACGCACCTGGCCTTCATAGCCCCTGGGAATCTCCAGAGCCAGCCCGGTGGGAACGAATGAGTGGTCGCCGGGAGCCAGTACGACCGGCTCGGCCATGGCGGCCCGCAAATCCATTCCCGCAGCGTCATCGGTTTCATAGCGGGGAAGGGGCCACGTGCTGTGTTCCCCTACCCGCAAGATTCGAACGGTGACGTTGTTTGGGCTCGTCATGGTTCTATCGGTCATTCAGCGCTTCTCGACGGGAGACCTTGACGCGGCCGTTCCTGTCGATATTCGTGCACTTGACGATGCATTCGTCCCCTTCCCGCACAACATCTTCCACTCGGTTGACTCGTCGGTCAGCCAGCTCGGAGATGTGGCACAGCCCTTCCACGCCGGGAAGGATCTCGACGAAGGCGCCGAAGTCTGTCGTCTTCACGACTTTGCCGACGTAGGTCTTGCCCACTTCCGCTTCCGCCGTCAACTCTTCCACTCGACGAATGGCTTCTTTGGCCTTGTCGCCGTCGGAGGAGGCGATTCGAACGGTACCGTCGTTTTCCACATCGATGGAGACGCCCGTGTCCTCGATGATTCCACGGATGTTCTTTCCGCCGGGGCCGATGAGGTCCTTGATGCGGGACGTGGCGATATGCAGGGTCGTGAACACGGGAGCGTAGGGGCTCATTTCGTCCCGGTGCTCCGTGATGGCCTCTTCCATGCAATCGATGATGTGGTTTCGGGCTTCCTTGGCCTGGTCGAGTGCTTTGGACATGGTCTCCTGGTCGAGGCCGTCAATCTTGATGTCCATCTGCACGGCGGTGATCCCTTCGCGGGTACCCACGACCTTGAAGTCCATGTCGCCGAAGTGGTCCTCGTCCCCGAGAATGTCGGAGAGAACAAAGACTTCGCCGTCTTCCTTGATGAGTCCCATGGCCACACCACCCACGGCGTGAGTGATGGGAACGCCGGCATCCATGAGAGCCATGGAGGTACCGCACACCGTCGCCATGGAGGAGGAGCCGTTGGACTCCAGCACTTCCGAGACAACTCGAAGGGTGTAGGGGAAGTCATCGGAGTCGGGAAGGACCTTCTCGATTCCACGATGGCCGAGGTTTCCGTGTCCGATATCTCTTCGGGACGGGCCTCTCATGGGTCGAACTTCGCCCACCGAGAAGGAGGGGAAGTTGTAGTGCAGCATG
>CALFHQ010000287.1 GCA_937876385.1 uncultured Pseudomonadota bacterium | reverse complement strand
ATTTACGGCCCCCTTTGCATGAACATTGACGTCATGCGCCACACCATGCAGTTCCCCCCCATGAAGCCGGGTGACCGCATGGTATTTCGAAACGTGGGTGCCTACAACGTGACCCAGTGGATGCAGTTCATCACCTATCGACCCGCAGTCGTTCTGGTGGCACCGGATGGGCGCCATGCGCTTCTTCGTAGAGCAGAGAACCTCGACAGCATTCTGTCCCACGAGGAGGTCCCAGAGTGGCTGAAAGAGAGCTGACAAGACGGGGAGAGCGAGGTCACGAGGCCAACCGCAGCGCAGCCACTCTCCTGGATGCGGTGCTGAACAGCTACTCCCAGATCTTCTTCTCCCCAAACCGGATGGTTGGGGCCATTCTCCTGGGGGCAAGCTTTGTGGCACCGGTTTCTGGAGCGTTTGGGCTCCTGGCCGTGCTGGTCGCATTGGGCACGGCGAAGGCATTTCGCTTCAGCCAGGAAACCGCTGGTCTCGGATTGCTCAGCTACAACGCCCTGTTGGTGGGGTTGGGAATCGGCGCTTTGTACGAACCCACCTTCACCACCCTGGGGCTGCTCATGGTAGCGGCCTTCTTCTCGGTGCTGGCGACTGCCGCATTGAACTCGGCCTTGGGGGTGACCTTCAACCTGCCCTCCCTGACCCTCCCCTTTCTGGTGGTGTTCTATCTTGTCACCGCATTGGCCCTACTGGTGGTGGGAGTCGATGCGAATGCCTGGCACTACAACTCGACTCTCGAGGGGGAGTGGCTGTGGCACCCACTGGCATCCTATCTGAAGTCAATGGGAGCGATTTTCTTTCTCCCTCGGGTGGACGCCGGTCTCTTTCTGGTCATCGCACTGCTGGTGTACAGCCGGATTGGGTTCATCTTGTCCTTGATGGGGTTTGCCGTGGCCTACCCGGTGAGCCTCTACCTGGTTGCCGTCCCAGACGCCTCCTTGCACCTCATGATGGGATACAACCTCATCCTCGTTGCGGTGGCCCTGGGCGGTGTCTGGTTTGTTCCCCGATTCACCTCCTTTCTCTTTGCCCTCGGGGGAGTCCTAATCGGGGCCATCTTGACCATCGGAGGAAGAGCGCTCCTGGACCGCATGGGACTCTCGCTGCTTATTCTCCCCTTCAACCTGACGGTGATCCCGATGCTCTACGCCATGCGGCAACGAACTCGGGACGGGTCCCCCAAGGCTGTGGACTTCGGCATGGGGACTCCAGAACAGAATCTGAACTACTTCCAGACACGAATGGCCCGCTTTGGCTATCTGTACTATGTGCAGTTCAGCCTGCCGGTTCTGGGGCGCTGGGTGTGCACGCAGGGAAATGATGGACCTCACACCCACAAGGGGTACTGGCGACATGGCTTTGATTTCGAAGTCCAAGACAGCACAGGGTCCGTCTACAAAGGCTCTGGGCGACGCCCCGAGGACTTCCACTGCTACCGGTTGCCCGTAATCGCTTCCGCTGACGGCACCGTGGCAAAGGTGCTTGATGGAATAACCGACAACGCCATCGGCGAGATGAACATGAAGGACAACTTCGGCAACGTGGTGATTCTGTACCACGGCGTGGGCCTGTACTCCATGGTCGCTCACCTGGCTCCAGGTTCCATCAAGGTGAAGCTGGGAGAAGTGGTCAAAGAGGGTGACGTGCTTGGACTGTGCGGAAATTCGGGGCGTTCCCCGGTGCCCCATGTGCACTTCCAGTTGCAGGGGACGGCACGAGTGGGAGCGCCCACCATCGAAGCGGCGTTCCACGAAGCGATTGTCGTGGCCGAAGACAAAGAAGTACTCCACGCTCGATACATCCCGGAGGAAGGAGATGTGCTTCGCAACATCGACACCGAGGAAGACTTCGGGCGACTCCTGAGATTCGACATCGGAACGGAGCACGAGTACCGATTCAAGCGGTTCTCCTTGAACCGCGTCGAGCGCATCGAATCGAAAATCGACTTGTACGGAAACTTGAAATTGACCAGCGAGCATCCTGAGGGGGTTCTCTATTTTGAGAACAAGGATAGAACCTTCGTTATCTACGACTACCAGGGGCCCAACCGCAGTGCGTTGAGTGTGCTGAATCTTGCCCTGCCGCGCGTGCCTTTGGAATCGGGTCGCAACCTCGTTTGGAAGGACCATCTTGTCCCTCGATACTTCTATCCCCTGCCCGGCCGAATTCTGCGGGACCTGGTGTCCCCATTTCTGGGATTGGGCGGAGTGAAGATGGAGTACAGGATGGAACGCACCATGCGCTCCTTGACCGTCCACGGCGAATCCCTGGAGAAGATGAAGGGGGGGGCATCGGTTCTGAAGACTGTTGCGATTCTATCGGACCGAAATGGATTGGAATCGGCTATTGTGGAAGTGAAAGGAAAGACCATGTCATTGGAGCGAATTGACCCAGAAATAGGCGACAACCCGGAGGAATCGAAATGAGCAAGGAACGAATGACGGTATGGTTGGTAGCGTTGGGGCTGAGTTTGGTGGCCAGCGCACCGGTGTCCGGGGATGACCAGGGGGGCTACTACACCCTCTCGGTGCAGTTGGAGCAAAACGGGAAGGTTGCAGATGCACTGGATGCCCTGACGAAAATCATCGACGACCGAAAGGGTTCCTACATGGTGACCTTGCGAAAAGGGTGGCTGTTGTACAACCTCGGTAAATACAAGGATTCCATCAAGCAATACAAGTTGGCCATGCAGTCGAAACCGGACTCACTGGAAGCCAAACTGGGCGTGATGCTCCCCATGATGGCCAAGCGGCAGTGGTTGGACGTGGAGAAAGTCGCACTGGACGCGCTCAAGCTGGATCCAAAGAACTACCTGGCGCAGTCCAGACTTGCCTACACCTACTACAACCTGCAACGGTGGGGAAAAGCAGAGGTCCACTACGCCGTCCTCGTGGAGCTCTACCCAGGAGACGTTGATATGCGTTCGGGCTACGGCTGGAGCCTCTTCAAGCAGGGCAAGCACGAGGCAGCAAAGAAGCAGTTTCAGTTGATCCTCCAGTACTCTCCCACCCACTCGGCAGCCCTCGAAGGGATGCGTCAGTGCCCGTGATATCGAAGGCTCTCCCTCCGTCTGAACGTCTTGCAGCGCCCATATAGGGGTGATACGCTCCTTGCAATAAGAGATTCGGCAGGGAGAGTAGTATGCAACATCGGAATAGAACACCCAGCAATGGAACTTGTAGCTCAGGTACCATTGGGTTATCCGCCGTCTTCCTGTTTGCCCTCCTTCTGCCCGCTGTTGTGTCTGCCAGACCCGGCCTGTCACCTCGTCAGGAACGGGAAAAGCAACGGAATCTAGCCGCAGTCTCAGAGGCACAAAGTTGCTACAGTCGAGGAGAATATTCCTCCGCAGCATCCCTCTTGGAACCCCTGGAGAGGCAGGTTGTCGGAGAGGATCGGGCGTTGGTGCAGTTCATTCTTGCACTGTGCTATTGCGGGCAAGGCCGTTGGGAGAGGAGTTTCCACTGGTTCACCCTGGCGTTGCGTCTCACCACCTCACCGGAATTGAAGAAGCAGATGGCTCGGGAGCGTTCAAGGTGCATTCGCAAACTGAATTCGCAACTGCCCGCCGAGGCCCCGGCACTTTCTGAGGACGTCGGAGTGCTGCCTGGAGTGAGGGTGGCTGCCGCCGCGATTGACCGCGTTCCCAACGCCACTCAAGCGGATCTGAACACGGGGGGCCTCGCATGGGCAATGCCCGGCCATCTGTCTCGCATCCAAGGAGGAGAAGGCAGGTTGCTGCTTGAGGGGACCCCTCGAGAAGTAGAATTGGCCCTTGAAGAGGAAGCAGTGGTTGTGGACTCCAAGCATCACCGGATTGTCTCATTCCTCGCCTTGACTCCAGATAGTGCGTTGGCCCTCGCTGAGAAGCTGGACGGCCTGCGAGAGGCGATGGAGACCCTTTTCGGGTGGAACCCCGATTGGAAACGCACCACCATCGTGCTGGCGGGGAAGGAACAGGCGAAT
>CALFHQ010000286.1 GCA_937876385.1 uncultured Pseudomonadota bacterium | reverse complement strand
CGCCACGCTGTAATCTCTTCAAGCTCTCTTTCTCCGAGGCTCAGCGTCACCGCCTGGTTGGTCCTCTTCTTGATTGACTGGATGATCTCAGTCATGAACTCCATAGTCAGCCCCGGGTCCTCCGCAGCCTGAAGAACCACAGTCCCCAGGTCGTAGCGGTCTACCAGCTCTGCCGTTTCGAGGATCTCTTCTCGATTCATGCGGTAGCGCTCGATGGCTTGATTGGTGCAGCGAATGCCGCAGTAGCCGCAGTTTCTTGCACAGATATTGGACAGTTCGATGAGTCCCCGGAGGTACACATCGTCACCGACGTGGGCCCTGCGCACCTGGTCCGCCTGCTTCCACAACGCTTTCAGGCGAACGGGGTCCTCCTCTTTCAACCACTGAGTAATCCCACTTCGATTCATCGGTTCCTCTTTGATTCAGGAATCATCCGTCTGTGCGGAGCTGGGTTCCAACACCTTCAAGCGAGCAGTAAATGTACTCCCCACGTCAGGCTCGCTCGTCACCGACACATCCCCGTCGTACAGGGCAGTCAACTTCTTTACAATGGAAAGCCCCAGGCCGCTTCCCAGGATATTGCTCGTCTTTCGGTTCTTGATGCGAACGAATTCGTCAAACAGACGGCCACATTCTTCGGGTGTCATCCCAATGCCTGTGTCGGTCACTGCAATGGTCACCAAGGATTCATTGCGGACAATCGAAACCGTCACCTGGCCGTTGTCCCGGTTGTACTTCACCGCATTGGAGACCAGGTTGTTGAGAACAATCTCAAGCTCCCCTCGATCCCCTGGAATGACCAACTCTCCCTGGGCGTCGAGGGTCATTGTCACCCCCTTCTCCAGGGCCGCAGGCAGCATCGTTTCGAGGGACATTTCGGCGACTTCTTTGAGGTCAATGTCCTGGATCTCCCGCTGCTTCTTCCCCGATTCGATTCGAGTGAGGTCGAGGAGATCCGTAATCATCTTGCGCATCCCATCAAGGCGTAACAAGCTGCGGTCGACGACTTTGTCGTATTCCAGCAACTCATCGCCCAAGGCATGGTCCCGCAACATATAGAGGTACCCTTGAACCGCCGCGAGGGGTGCCTTCAGTTCGTGGGCGAGGACCGAAATGAACTGGAAACGCACCTGCTTCTTCTCTTGGGCCAAACGCTGCGCTTCCCGAGACAGCACCAGATGCCTCGCGGCCTTGCGCACGGCTGCTTTGAGTTCTCCGGGGGTGAAGGGTTTGGCCAGGAAATCGTAGGCACCACGCTTGGTGGCGATGATGGCCGTTTCCAGGGACGCATAGGCGGTGATCATGATGGTGGTGATATCCGAATGGCCCTGCGCCAGCTCC
>CALFHQ010000285.1 GCA_937876385.1 uncultured Pseudomonadota bacterium | reverse complement strand
GGCGCCTTCTCTCCACCACCCTGAACAACGCCCCCCTGTTTCGGATCCGCACCCCGGAAACAACAAGGAAGTTGCGCCGCCGACCTGCTTCTGCTATAACCGCGACGGTTATCGTGGCTTCATGGCCCGGTTTTCTCGCTCTGCGGAGGCGGACAGTGCTCAATTGGTTCTACAGCTTATTTGCCAACGACCTGGCCATCGATTTGGGTACCGCCAATACGAAGGTCTATGTCAAAGGCAAAGGTATCGTCTCGTGCGAACCGTCCGTCGTGGCGGTGCAGAAGGATGGTCGGGGAATGCGCGTTCTCGCCGTCGGGCGAGATGCAAAAGAGATGCTTGGGAAGACCCCCGGGAGCATCGTCGCCATTCGCCCCATGAAGGACGGAGTCATCGCCGACTTCGCCGTCACCGAAGCGATGCTTCGCTACTTCATCAATCGAGCCCACAACCGACGAACCCTGGTTCGACCGCGTATCATCATCTGTGTCCCCTTTGGGGTCACCGAAGTGGAAAAACGTGCCGTTCGAGAGTCGGCTGAATCCGCCGGAGCCAGAGAAGTATATCTCATCGAAGAGCCCATGGCCGCAGCCATCGGAGCGGGACTCCCCATCACCGAACCTTCGGGAAACATGGTGGTGGACATCGGCGGCGGAACCACCGAAGTGGCGGTCATCTCGTTGTCGGGAATCGTCTTCTCTCGATCTGTCAAGGTCGGCGGGGACAAAATGGATGAAGCCATCATCCAACACATGAAACGCAAGTACAACCTCCTCATCGGAGAGCGCACAGCCGAACGGATCAAGTGCGAAATAGGCACCGCCTTCGCTACCGACGAAGTGCTCAGCATGGAGGTCAAGGGGCGGGATCTTCTCCAGGGAGTTCCAAAACCCGTGCTCGTTAACTCCGATGAGATCAGAGATGCATTGACGGACCCGGTGAGTGAAATCGTCGAAGCCATCCGAAGCGCCCTGGAAGGCACTCCGCCGGAATTGTCGGCGGACATCGTAGACAAGGGAATCGTCCTCACCGGTGGCGGTTCCATGCTCAAAAACCTGGACGTGCTCATTCGGGAAGAAACCGGACTACCTGTCGCCCTGAGCGATGACCCAATCAGCGCAGTGGTGCTGGGTGCAGGGAAAGCCCTCGATGAACTGGATCTCCTGAAAGACGTCACGATTCCAGCCTGACCCTGGAAGAACCATGAACCCCAGGCAGCAACGCGCAAAAGTAGCTGTAGTCAGCTTGTTCCTGCTGGTAGCCCCTCTGGCATCCATGTACTTTCACGGGAAGAATGACCGCCAGCAATCCCTCATGGAGTCGATGCTCATTCGACTCACGTCCCCGGGACAGGACCTCACCTACACCCTCTTCCACAACGTGGTCGGCGCATGGCACCGATACGTGTACCTCGTGGAAGTGGAGAAGCAAAACGAAGAGATCCGAGACAAACTCAACGAGCTGAAGCTGATGGCATCCAGAGCCCAAGGACTGGAGGAAGAAGCCAAACGCCTTCGAGCCATGCTCGAGTTCAAACAGACACACACCGAGTTGGACCTCCTCTCCGGGCGCGTCATCGGTCGGGAAAACTCCCCCTACTTCTCAGTCTCCAAGCTGCGCCTGGAACGGGGAGAAGCAGACGAGGTTCGAACCAACATGCCCGTCGTTACAGCAGCGGGGATCATCGGCCGCATCGAGTCGGTGTCCGGGAACTACTGCGACATCATGCTCCTCTCTGACACACGAAGCCGAGCCGATGTGCAGGTCTCTGGAAAAGGGGTCAACGGCATCGTTCACGGCACCGGGGACGGCCCCCCAACCTTCCGATACCCTTACCAGAAAGCCCGCCTGACCAAAGGCGATCTCCTCATCACCACAGGGCATGATCGGATCTTCCCAAACGGACTCGTGGTCGGCTACTTGGCCTCCGACGAACCCAAACAGGTGGGACAACAGCTTGAAATCGAAGTGGACCTGGCGGTGAACTTCTCCGCCGTCCAGGAGGCCTTTATCGTCACAAGACAGCGAGCACACAGCCTGGAGAATGCCACCCCCTTAGAGGAGGTGACGCCATGAGGAACTTCCTGCGCATCCTGGCCTACCTGGCACTCGGCTACCTGCTCTTGAGCGTGGAGTCCCCACTCCTGGTGCGTTTCCATCTGCGGATGTACGCCCCAGACCCCACCCTCGCCATCGTCGTCTTCTCTGCCCTGGTCCTGAATTTCCTCCCGGGCATGGCAACAGCGGCCCTGCTGGGGCTGATGAAAGACGGTTTCTCCGCCGGGGTGCCGGTGGGATTGCATGTGGAAATCTACCTGCTGGTCTTCCTGGCCTGCGTCATCCTCTCCAATCGTTTCGACTACCGCAATACGGTGCTCATGACAGCCGTCACGGCGGGAGCCAGCTTGCTGGCGTCCTTCCTCTTCTTTGTGTTCGTGGCCATCTTCGACCGGGATTTCGAACAGTTCGACCTCATCTTCCGCCTCGCAATTCCCCAAGCTCTCATCACAGCTCCCATGGGACCCATCGTGGCCGCAATACTGAAATGGGTGGACAAGAAGGCCACCGATGAACGGGATGGGACCTTCCGATGAGAACGCGCTCCCCCATGTTCCTGGGTAACCTCATGGAGTATCAAAGCCAGAACCGATGGTTCGTGGTGATTATGATTCTCGTCATGGGGGTGATCATGGGACGACTGTTCCAGCTCCAGGTGCTGGGAGGAAAGAAGTACGAGAAGCTGGCCGAGATAAACCAGGTGCGACGCACTCGAATCCCCCCCAGAAGAGGGGAGATTCTCGATCGAAAAGGACGCCCTCTGGCCCTCAACATCGACCTCTATCGGGCTGTCATCGTCCCCCACTACGTCACAGATGTCGACGCAGTCCTGCAACGCCTCTCCATGCTCCTCCTCCTCACCGATGAGGAGGTCGAGGCGATAAAGACCCGCTACGAGGACTACAAGGACGACAAGAAGAAGCAGTTTCGAGAGATCGTCGTGAAGCGCTATATCAACGGCGCTTCCTGCCCGAAAGACGGGACACCGCTGGTGGAAACCACACCCACCCCCTATGCCTGGTGCAAGACCTATGGAGAGCAATTCATCGAACACCCGGCAGGA
>CALFHQ010000284.1 GCA_937876385.1 uncultured Pseudomonadota bacterium | reverse complement strand
GCAGCTGACGGGTGCGTTCGAAGACGTTCCCAGAAAACCCACACGAAATCTCGATTGTCTACCCTATCCGAGTTACGCCGGGTTTTCCTTGGAGGCGTACTCGGGGGACCGGATGATCAAGGTCCTGGCGAGCCGCGGCTGTCCAGGGCGCTGCAAATACTGCAACGACCGATGTATCATGGCCCCCTATCGGCATCGATCCAGCCGGAGCGTGTTCGATGAGATTCGGTTCCACTATGACACGAACGGGATTCGGCATTTCGTCTTCAATGATCTGATGCTCAACGGAGCGCCGCGTGAGCTCGAGGCGCTGTGCGAGCAGATCATCGATTCGGACATGGACCTCCAGTGGGATGGAAACATCGTAGCGAATCCCAGGCTGTTCCCGGTTCACATGGCTGAGAAGGCGCGCCGTTCGGGGTGTCGCATGTTGATGCTCGGGATCGAGTGCGGCTCGAATGCCGTTCTGAAGAGCATGGGCAAGATGTTCACGATTGACGAGGCGGTACAGGTACTGGAAGCCGTCAGCGCGCAGGGAATAAAAGCCTGGGTGAACTTCATCGTGGGGCATCCGGGAGAAGACGAAGATGACTTCGAACAGACGTTGAGGTTCGTCGAGCGGTACGGGAAGCACATCGACTTCGTGAGTAGCCTGAACACCTGCAACGTGCCCTTCGGTTCCGAGTTGTGGAACCGGCGAGACGAGTATGGAATCCAGTGTAAGCCTGGACGCGCCATCGAAGTGGACTGGTCTGACGGAAAAGGCAACACTCGAGAGCTGCGGAACCAGCGCCTCGATCGCCTGAAGTCGGCACTTTCGCGCCTCGGCATATCCCATATGCAATCAAATGAAGGTTGTTTTCGGGGGGCCGCTGCAGGGGACGTGCCCGTTGTCGTGTCCGACGTCCCGGAGCAGCGGCCGCAGGCGACCAAGGCGCTGCAGGAACGTCCGCGTGCCAAGGCTCCTGTCCGCGGGCTACGAACACTCTTATCGATCTGCCCTCCTTGGGGAGTGAAGAGCCCACCGATATCGCTGGGGTTTCTCTCCGAGTTTCTACTTCGGCACGGGAAGGATGTCTCTGTTTACGATCTGAATCTACGACTACGCGAACGTTCCCCGAGGGACTTGGAAGAGAACTGGCAGATCATGAACTACGCTCGGTGGAGAGAACCGGGCAAGTTGTCGAGACTGATCAGTGGTTTTTCCGCAGCCCTCGAACAGTGCTTGGAGGAGATCGTGGAGATGGGGCCGGATCTGGTTGGCTTCACCGTCGTCGATCCCAACCCGCTCTTCACCCTCGAAGTCATTAGGAGGCTTAAAGCCCTCCTCCCTGATACGATGTTCGTCATCGGGGGACCGGCCTGCCTCACAGACGGGTCAAGGACGCTGCTGCGTTGCGAGGCGGTGGATGGACTCGTTGTGGGGGAGGGGGAGAGACCTCTCCTCTCCATTGTGGAGAGCTTGGAGGCCGGTGCAGAACCGACGGGTACCGACGGGGTCATCTGGCGTGGGACCTTTCCTGACCTGTTCCCGGCTCGGCAGTTTGAACGTCTTGATGAACTTCATTTTCCCCGTTATGACGGTTTTGACCTCGCCTGCTACACCGGCCCAGCGCTCGCTCTGATGTGGAGCCGTGGCTGCATCGGGAGATGCTCCTACTGCAAGGAGAGGAAGCAGTGGAAGGGGTATCGCACGAAGAGCCCGCAGGAGAGGGTGAAGGAAATCCGATACCATGTGGAGACCTATGGGTTCAGCGAGTTCGTCGTCTACGATTCCGCCGTGAATTCCAGCCCCGGACTCTTAGGTGAGTTTTGCGATATGATGATCCGTGACCAACTTGATGTTCGTTGGTCTGCCGAGGCGATTCCCTTCCTGCTGGATGGTCTGTTGCTGTCCAAGATGAAGCGGGCCGGTTGCCATACTTTGGTGTTCGGCGTCGAATCCGGTTCGCCCACAGTCCTGAGGTCCATGGGCAAACTGTTCTCGGTTGAGGAGGCGGAGCGGGTGATGAAACGGACCTCAGACGCCGGAATTCAGTGCTGGATCAATTTGATCGTAGGGTACCCGGGAGAGACTCGGTCGGACTTCTCTCGAACCCTCGACTTCGTGGACAGGAACAAGGAGTCCATCCATCGAATCGATAGTTTGTCCACTCTTCAGATCGTCGAGGGAACGGATCTTCATGAGGCGTGCGAGGGTATGGGGATCGTTCTCCCGGAAAAGGAGGAATACAACCGCTGGTACAGCACCGACGGAAACACCCTCGAGTTGAGGCTGGAGAGACTACGCGAGCTGACGACACTGGCTGCAAACCTCGGGATTGCGATGGGGCGGAACTTCCTGGAGGAAAACTGATGGCAGGGAAGCTACGGCCAGCTCAGAAGCAGAAGCCGAATGAACAAGGAATGGTCACCAACGAACCCACCGATATTGCGCTGGTTCAATTGCCGTTGGCTTCTCCCTGGCGACCTCCGATCTGGTTGGGTTGTCTCCAAGCGTATCTTGTTCAATCCGGCATCTCGTCCAAGCCGATGGACCTGAGCGTCGGTGCCTATCACGATGCTCCTGCTCCGCTACGGTGGCCATGGTTGAAGGACCGGCCTGACGGTACGTGGGAGCATTCTCTTGATGCAGGTATCATCGGGGCGTTCTCTGCTGTGATCGACGCGCATGTGCAGCTGCTGTTCGAGACTCCGGCATCCGTTCTCGGTTTTCACCTGTCCAACCTCTCGACGCAATGGACGTTTGAGGTGATTCGGCGTCTGAGGGACCGCGGGGATCGGAGGCCCGTCCTGCTTGGTGGCCCTGCCACGTGGACACGCGCAAATTGGCCTGAGATGCCGTGGAATCTTGTTGATTACCTGGTTGTTGGCGAAGGAGAGCAGACTCTGGTCACCTTGATCCGAAGGCTGTTGGCTGGTAGACCGACTTTCTCCATCCCGGGTGTCGTATGCCCTCCCGGGCATCCAGAGAGGTATCGTCCCCAGCCTCCACTCAAGACACTCGATCTGCTTCCGATTCCAGACTTTCATCATCTCCCCCTCGATCTCTACCTGGAACGCAGCATCCCGATCTACGGCTCCCGCGGGTGTATGCATCGATGTGCCTTCTGTTCCG
>CALFHQ010000283.1 GCA_937876385.1 uncultured Pseudomonadota bacterium | reverse complement strand
AAAACATCGTAGTAAGGCTGGTCGGAGGCTTGGTCCCTGGGGAGCAGGTCGATGCGCCCCGGAATGTCCTCCAGCACATCCTGATACGAGTCCATGGAGAGGTCCTCGGGATCCAGGACGTCGTCGTCCATATCGGTGGTTCCGTCCACGGCGTCCACGCCGACACTCTGTACGTCGTCCTCGGCCGGATCGTCGCACCCGGCCGGAAGGCTCAGGAGCAACAAGCCGAACAGGATGAAAGACCATATTTTCATGAGGCACCTCTTCGTTTCATCGGGCTAAAAGTCCACTGTTGATTGTAGGCGATCCAGAGGCAGGATTCCAGGGGTGTGGAAGAAATCAGCACCACCTGTACTGAGGGGGCTACTCCGCCGGCTGCTCGGGAACGACGGGAACTTCGGCAGGGCTCTGCGCAAGAGGCATCCATTCCGCCATAGTGGTCTCGTTTACAGACGCTTTGCCGGTAAAGGAGTGGCTGGAGACCGAGTTGTACTGCCACCCGAGAATGTCCGAGTCTCCGCCGGCGACGGTGGTCACGAGGAATCGCGGGTCCAAGTCCCCTACCCCTTCAAAGCGCTCGGCAGGAGTCTCAGCGTCCCCTTTGTTGGGATCCACAGGAATCCATCCGATGCCGGGGATATAGGCCTCGACCCAGCGATGAAAAACGTAGTCCACGGAAGCGTCTTCCCCGCGCACGACATAGGCTCCAACGTATCGAGCCGGGATGCCGGCAGCACGAAGGAGGGCAATGGTCAAGATGGTGTACTCCGAGCAGGAACCGCTCTTCCTTTTAAGGACATAAGGAGCAGCGTTCCATCCGCCGGACAACTTGTAGTCCATCTTTCGGGTCACAAAGTGGAACACCCTTAGAAGAATCATGTAGGGGTTGGTTTCGGTGCCGACGATCTTCTTCACGGCCTTCTGGATTCGGGGATGATTCAGGTCGTACTTGTCCTCATCTCGAAGATAGAGCCCAGCTATGTCCTCGGGAACCTGGTCCAGGGGCAACACAGCAGCGAGATCAAAGACGTAATGTACCTTCTTCAAGATGGCATCCGCTTCCACCTTGACCCAGAAACTCTTTCCCGGAGCCAGGTTCTCGAACACCACCTTCTTAAAGGGGGAGCCGAATTCGTCCTTTGCATCCGCTATTTCCGGGGCGTTGGAGACCACTTCCACCCGTTTCAGGTCCTGGTTGTTTCGAGTAACGGGGAGTGCGACGTAGATGGTGGCCTGATCCACGACATCCGGGCCGTTGTTTCGCATTTCGTGAGTAAAAACAACCCGAAGAGGTCGCTCGTATCCGGAGTTCACCGTGTCAATGAGGTCGAGGTCGATTCGCTGAATGACTCCTTCCTGGTAGTCTGCAATCCAGACCCGAGCGCCGTCATGGGCGATTCCACGAGGATACGGCAAGTCCAATTCCAGGGCGTTGAGGACCCAGCCCTTGCGGGGATCCACCTGGAAAACCTGGTCCTTCACCCGGTCCGTGACCCACAGCGTATCGGCGCCCCAGGCCAACCCACTGGTCCCCTTGTAAGGGGTGGGGATCGTCTTCAAGGTTGTTCCGTCCGCCGGATCAATCTGGAGCAACTTGTTCTTCCGCTGGCACCCGACCCAAAGGGACTTCCCGTCAAAGGCCAGTCCTTGCGGAAGGGAGCAGTTCACGTCCACGGCCGAAACGGTCTCCTGGTTCTTCATGTCCATCTCGTAGACTTTGGCTTCCAATGTGTCGAGACACCAGAGGCGTTTGCCGAAAATCGCCAGCCCGGCGGCTTCGGAACAAGGGCACGGAAGCTCCGAGAGCACCTTTCCAGATTGGATGTCTACCTGGCTGACGGTGTCCTCGGTTCGACTGATCACCCAGAGTGACCCCTCGGAAAAATCCATCCCAGTCATCCCGTGAATTCTGGGATCAAAACGATCTT
>CALFHQ010000282.1 GCA_937876385.1 uncultured Pseudomonadota bacterium | reverse complement strand
AGAGGCCCAACGGTCCACCTCTTCGAAGGTGTGCTCTATGTGTTTCAGGGAGCCCGTTTTC
The DNA here is from genome assembly GCA_937876385.1 of uncultured Pseudomonadota bacterium. GTDB lineage: Bacteria > Myxococcota_A > UBA9042 > CAIXZC01 > CAIXZC01 > CALFHQ01. The sequence goes on along the minus strand of CALFHQ010000282.1, from coordinate 1,559 downwards.
AGGAAATGGTTGAGGGTTGCATCGAGGTCGGAGAGGGCGAGGAAGGCGTCCAACTGGTCCAGGATTTTGGCTTCGGTGCCTCCGGTGAGGGTGTATCCGAGTCGTATCGGCCCTCCCACCAGCGCGGTTGCCTGGGTCTGGTGGAGGATTCCTTCGAGTTCTTTCAAGGTGAGGGGGGAGCCTCCCTTGTAGTGTCCTGGTACGGTGAGTCCGGCGACGACGACCAGGATATCGGCTGCCCCGAGGGAGGGGATGGATTGCTGGAGAGCCGGGTCTTCTCTCCACTGGTCGATGGTCATGTAGCTCCACGGAATGTCGTGGAGTTGGAGGACTCCGGCTGCGTAACGGGGGTAGGGGGAGATGTAGGGTGGGACTCCCAGGGCGGTGGGTTCGTCGACGTACCCGTCGAGGATGATGGCGCGTCGCTTAGCCATGGTAAAGCTCCCTGGTGTTCGGGGACCCCGGGTCCCTGTTGGTCACTTCTGTGAGAGTAGGCCCAAAGTGGGTCTTCAGGCAAGTAGGTACCCCGGTTGAATCCTGGAGCTTTTGTATTGATAAGGCCTCAGCGGTGGGCTATACTTTGGTTCGAATTATTGTAGGGAGGAGACTGTGTTCACGAAAGGCCGAACGAACCAGCAGAGAACTCGAGGCTTGATCCTGGGATTGTTGTTCCTCGCCATGGGGTGCAACGACGTCCCGGTTTATGATGTGACTCGGAATTTTGCCGTCCAAGTTCGAGAGGTCGTCCAGAATACGGGCGTCATCAAGCTGGACTTCCTGTGGATCATCGACAACTCCTCGTCCATGTGTCAGGAGCAGGCTGCTTTGGCAGCGAGCTTCCGTGATTTTCGAGGGCAGTTGGAAGCTTACTTGAACATCGATGTCCGCTTGGCTGTGACCACCACCGATGCGGTGGGGAACCAGGGCAAGTTCGTGAACTCGCCGGCGGAGAACTTTCCTCCCGGCTGTTACGAGAAGCGATTTTCCCCGTGCCTGGACGATTCGGATTGTGAAGACAAGTTCGGGGGTGGCTGGCAGTGCAAAGAGTTTGACGCGGATGAGATGTACAACCTGAACGGTTCGGTGAACTCGAGTTGCACCTTTCGGTGCGTCGGGGACGGGGATTGTTGCGGTGAATTCTGTTTTCTGGACGAGTGTGGCGGAGACATGTCTTGTGTGGACGAGCAGTGCTCGGTTGCCACCTCTGAAGTCTGCCCCTTCGAATGCCGGCAGCCGGGTTCGGAGAGTTCGGGCTGTTTGCGACCGCCCGACACGGGCGATTGTCCTCCCGGTTTGCAGACGATCTTGACCATGCAGACACTGGATCAGTTCAAGTGCCTGGCCACGGTGAAGACGGAGCAGACCTCTTCGGTGAACCTGGAGCAGGGGCTGAAGGCAGCGTGGGATGCGTTGGATTCCGGGGGACCGAACCCCGAGCAGGTTGAGCAGTTTCTCCGCCCGGACGCTTATCTGGTCATTGTTTTCGTCTCGGACGAGGACGACTGCAGCATTCACGAGGACTTTTGCGCTCCCAACGACAAGTGTGAGAGCAATGATGA
>CALFHQ010000281.1 GCA_937876385.1 uncultured Pseudomonadota bacterium | reverse complement strand
CAGGGAAAATCGTCTGGCGACGCTTCGATGGGCACGACTACGAAATCGCAATGTATACCGGCGTCGTCGCCACACAACTCACAGACGATGACCGAGACAAGGGGCCCCCGGACCTTCACAACGGGCGTGTAGTTTGGGCCGCACGTGATGGACTCAATGACTGGGAAATCTTCACCTACAAGGCAGGTGCCATCGTCCAGGTCACCGACAACTTGACACAAGACGTCTCACCCGTGGTATGGAATGATACCATTGCATGGAGTTGCGGCGATGCCATGTGCGCTGCCGTGGCACAATGCGGAGCGCAACCCTCAACGGAGGACCCGTGAAACACCAGACCGTATTCATCACCGGCGGATTCAGCACCCTCGGCCGAGCCATCAGCGAAGCCATGGCACGTCGCAACATGGAACTCCTTCTGCACACCCACACCGAGGTCGGAGACAAACACATCAGCTTTGCTGAACACCTGGAGACCCTCGGTGCCAAACAAGTCAGCATCTTCCAGGCTGACTTCAGGCGACCCGATGCCATTGAGGCGATGTTCCAACAGATTGCCGAAGGGGACCACAAGCCAGACCTCCTCATCAACAACGCCGGAATCTTCATGCGAAAGCCCTTGGAAGAAGTCTCAGCCACCGATCTTCGAGAGATTTTCTCCGTCAACACGATCGGCCCCCACGTGTGCATGGTGGAAGGGCGCAAGTTGGGAGTACGACATATCATCAACCTCCTCGACATCGCTTGGAACAAGTCATGGAAGAATCACTCCGCCTATGTCGCCTCCAAGGCAGCCCTGGCGGCCATGACACGGATAGCGGCCGTGGAGTTCGCGCCCAACGTTCGAGTCAATGCCATCGCACCCGGTCTCATCTCAGTTCCCGAGGAAATGCAGCAGCATTACAAAGCAGTGTTGGACCGAATCCCAATGTCCAGAAAAGGAACCCCGGAAGAAGTTGCCAAAGTAGTGGAATTCTTGGTGGACGCACCACACTATATAAATGGAGAGGTCATCAACATCGACGGAGGACTCTCTCTGAGATAGTCATGAACCCCGAGAGGGCGGCTCCAGGGTGATTGACTGTTGCGGAATCAACCAGACTGTCGAATCCAAGGAGCGCTATGTCACAACGAAAATGGGAAATCAAAAAACTCGGCGAACTCACGCTACAGGAACTCAAGGGCCTCATCGGCTACAAAGACCAAGCCCTCGTCCCCTTCTCCAGCAAGCCTCTGTCGCAAGTCTACATCGTCTCCAGTCCGGTTCAGGGCGAGTACCTGGCTGACATTCTGGACAAAGAGGGGATTCCGTGCCTGTTCCAGTCCTACCGTGATGGAGCCCTCGACGGGATCTTCACCCCATCCCGTGGAGCCGGGGCCATCATCACCCTGCAGGAGGACTCGCAGCGAGCGGCCACGATCATCGAGTCGGTCATTGAC
>CALFHQ010000280.1 GCA_937876385.1 uncultured Pseudomonadota bacterium | reverse complement strand
CGACTCACTGTGCGCTATCCCCATCCCCTGCTACGACTACAAGTGCGACCCCGGAAATGACCTGGCCGAATCCGACGGTTGCGTCTTCACCCTCCTGTCCGTGGACTGCGTCATGGGCCCCTGGAGCCCCTGGAGTACTTGCACCGCAAACTGCGGAGGGGGAACTCGGACTCGGACTCGCTCCATTCTCGTGGAGCCCAGTTGCGACGGAGCAGAATGTGGTGCCACCCAGGAAACCGAAAATTGCAACACCGACCCATGCCCACAGGACTGCCAGTGGCACTGGTCCGATTGGTCCACTTGCGAAGGAAACTGCCCAACTGGAACGCAGAGTCGAATTGTTATCGTGGACGCCGATCCTGTTGCCGGTGGCGCTGCTTGTCCGACTGGGACAGAAGCCGTGGAAAGCCAGTTGTGCTCCCTGGCTGGCACCTCGTGTACCGACCTCGATGTCTGCACGACCAATGAGACCTGCACCGAAAGCGGCTGCGAAGGTGACCTCCTGATCCATATCCCCATAGCGGAAGGGGGATGCGACCACGAAGACGAGTGCGTCATCGACTCGTGCACCGACGACGGCTCCGGAACCCCTGAGTGCTCCCAAACATCCGCGGCCGTGCAATGCGTAGGAGCCTTCTCCGACTGGAGCGTCTGCTCTGGAGACGGAGTGACATGCGATGGAACTCGGTCAAAAACCTTCGAAATTTCCCAGCCATCTAGCTGCGGGGGAACCCCCTGCGATTTTGCCCACGGAGAGGTGGTCAGCGAAAGCTGCAACGTTGCTGACTCAAGCCCGTGTGAGGATGGAAGCGTCTGTACCCTGAACGACTCGTGCCTCTCCGGGGAGTGTATCGGTGGTTCGCAGGTTACATGCGCCGACGACGGAAACGTCTGCACAACCGAGTACTGCGATCCGGATAGCGGGTGCTTAACTGTCAACAATGGCATTGACTGTGATGACGGAAACCCCTGTACTAATTACGAATATTGCAGAAGCGGAGCCTGTGGGAATGGCAAGCCGGTGATCTGTGAAGACGATGGAAATGTCTGCACCACCGAATCGTGCAACCCAAATTCCGGATGCGAATCCAACAGCAACACCGAACCCTGCGACGACTCGAACCCCTGCACCACCGGAGACACCTGCGACGACGGCGAGTGCATCAGTGGAGCTGCCACGGAATGCAGCGATTCGTACGATTGCACGGTGGACAGTTGTAATACCAGCACAGGATGTGTCAATGCACCGGACGATAGCCTGTGCCCCGGCAACGATCCCTGCTACACCTACGTTTGTGACCCGACTCAGCCCACTGCCGACGTCTACGGCTGCTTGCACATCCCCGCCCCCGTGGACTGCGTCCTGGGAGATTGGGGAGAGTGGAGTGAGTGCACGGCAGAGTGCGGAGGCGGAACGCAAACCAGAATCCGACCGGTAGTCACTCAAGCTTCCTGCGGCGGTGCGGCCTGCGGAGAGGTCTCAGAGTCTCAGGAGTGCAACACCGAGATTTGCTCGGTAGACTGCCAGTGGCATTGGTCCGAATGGGCCGCGTGCGAAGGAACCTGCCCTGACGGCACCCAAACTCGAACTGTCATCGTGGACGCCGACCCCGTCGGAGAGGGGGCCGCCTGCCCCACCGGTTCCGAAGCGATTGAAGGCCAAGACTGCTCATTGGTCGGTACCGACTGTGTTGATGACGACCCATGCACCATGTTTGATACATGCTTGGCAACCGGTTGCGCGGGAACAGACGCTGCGGAAGTGTCCTGGATTGACGGTGGTTGCGATGACAACCTCTCATGCACCGAGGATTCCTGTGTGGTTTCTGGTGCGGGGGTGGAATGCGTGAACGAGTCGTTGGCTGTCGATTGCTCGGGAAGCTGGTCCGATTGGACTGCCTGTGATGCTGCCTCAGGGGATTGCATGGGAGTGCGAACCCGAACCTTCACCATTACTGAAGAAGCATACTGCGGGGGAGCCTCCTGTGAAGGCTATGACGGCCAGGTCCAGCAGGGAACGTGTGGGGCAACGTTGGGTACCTTGTGCGACGACACTGACCCCTGCACCGAAAACGACGTTTGCAATGGGTACGGCGTATGCCAAGGAACCGACGCCTCTGTGGACTGCGTGGGCGAGTGGTCCAGTTGGGCGATTTGCAACGCAGGAACCGACTGCGCTGGGACTACAAGTCGGACTTACAGCATTACAACTCCGGCGTACTGCGGTGGGGCCAGTTGTGCATATGCCGACGGAGCGACCCAGAATGCCACTTGCGTCTTGTCTACAGGCACCCCCTGCGACGACGGTGAACCTTGTACAAGCCCTGATGTCTGTGACGGCATCGGTGGTTGCGTCTCAACAAATCTCCCCGCCGTGGACTGCGTGGGAGGCTGGTCCGATTGGGGCGTATGCACCCCAGGATCAATCCCCTGCCAGGGTTCCAGCCATCGAACTTTCAGCATCACAACGCCCGCTGCTTGCGGCGGGGTCGGGTGCGCTTATGCCGACGGTTTTGGAGAGGATTCAAGCTGCAATCTGGCCAGCGGGACCCCTTGCGACGACGGCGATCCATGCACCGAACCCGACTCCTGCAACGGTTCGGGAAGCTGCTTCGGAACAACCACCTTGCCCGCAGTGGATTGCGTGGGATCCGTCGGGACGTTTGGTTCCTGCGTTCCCGATTCTTCGGGAAGTTGTTCGGGCACACGGACAGCAACCTATACCGTCACCACACCCGCCGAGTGCGAGGGAATCCCCTGTCCCTACGAAGACGGAGGGGATGTCACCGAGTCGTGCAACATGCCCAAGATGACCGACTGTGAGGACGGAAGCGCCTGTACCATGTTCGACGCCTGTGACGCCGCAGGCGAGTGCGTCGGAATTGACAAGGGAATCGTGTCCGCTGCCGAGGGCGGTTGCAATGACGGAGACTCCTGTACTGTCGATGCATGTCTCACCGACTCCAGCACCTATTATGGGGAGTACCTGGACAGCCAATCGGGAGGCCTCGACGGACCTTACTGCGAGTCAACCTCAGGCACCTCGTGCTCCTATCGAAGCGTGTACGGCCGAATCTACATCTCCGAAGCCACCGAGATCACCCACGTCGGCTTCTGGACCCCGGGAGGGGCGCAGTGGGAAGGGGCCACAGTGGGACTCTTCTCCGACGACAACGGTGAAGTGGGAACCCTTATCGGTTGCGATATCGGACTCATCATCACCCCAACCATGACCAAGGTCGAGGTCATGATTTCAGCCGTCAGCGTACTGCCCGGCTACTACTGGGTGGGGATTGCCCCCAACGACGCGTCATCGGTGGACCTCTGGACTATCTCTAGACCCGGGACTCGCTATGCCTACAAAGCCGGGGGGAGCTCAACCTATGATTGTTCCAGCGTTGGTGGCTGTCCCAACGGAGGAAGCGACTACGTCAACGATCACACCTTGAATGTCTTCGTTCGCTCCAATCTGGACAACACCGCACACTGCCAGAACGTCAACGAACCCGTTGACTGTGACGGAGCATGGGGAGCCTGGTCGCAATGCAACGGCTCATCGGGAAGCTGTTTTGGAACCCAGTCGAGTACGTACGAAATAGACACCGCAGCCTCATGCGGTGGGGATTCGTGCAGCTTTGCTGATGGGACGAGCAAGAGCCAGGCTTGCGACCTAT
>CALFHQ010000279.1 GCA_937876385.1 uncultured Pseudomonadota bacterium | reverse complement strand
TGCTACATCCATCATGAATTGAGACAGCCCCAGCTCCAACTGAACTCCGGCACCTCGATACAAGACAAAACGAGCACCGCTGAGCTTGGCACCCGCCTCCAGATCGATGATTCCCAATCTCTCTCCTATGTCCCAGTGCGGGGCCGCCTCAAAGTCCAGCTTCGTGGGCTCCCCGTGAGTCGAAACGACCACGTTGTCAGCCTCGGACTGGCCGACTGGAGTGGAGGGGTGGGGGATGTTGGGGATGTACATCATGAACTCGGTGAGAGCCTGTTCGACGTCCTGGACCCCGTTCTCCAACTCCTTGACGGAAGCAGAGAGGTCCTTCATCTCATCTCGAAAGGCCTGGGCCTTCTCGGGATCCTTGGCAACGCTCTTGAAATCCTTCGAGAGCTCCTTCTGGCGATGTCTAGCTCCTTCAAAGGCTTGAATCGACTCCTTTCGCTGTTCTACCAGTTCCAGGAAACGCTCCCAGTTCACGACATCCTTCCGGGTGGAAAGACGCTTTTTGACTTCTTCCAGGTTTTCAAGAACGAATCGATGGTCGAGCATGGTGCGGTCTCCTCTTTCGAAGCGCAAACGCTATCAAATCCCGGGGAAACTGGCAAGCGGTTGAACTTCTGGACTTCACCATACCCCTGTTCTATTCTCGACATTGGTTTTGACAATGAAAACTCTTCCACCGTTTCCGGGGGACAAGGATGCTCGACACAATCATGGAACCAGTCAGGAGACTGGGTACACTCATTGATGAGAATTGGAGCCAGATCCTCGCTACTTTGCTGGTTCTGTTCGGGGGATGGTTCCTCGCCAGAGGGATTCGTCTGCTCCTCGTGCGCGGACTGAGAATCGCTCGTATCGACCTCGTCGCAGAGAAGGCGGGAATCGAGGAATTCCTCAGGAAAGGGGGGATCAAGCAGGACTCGGTAGAGTTGCTCGGAGCGCTGGTCTATTGGATCTCCATCATCATCCTTTTTGTCATCATGATGAAAATCTGGGAAATTGAAGTCGGCCTCTCGACCACCCTCGTTCCCTTCCTTCCTCGAGTCTTTGTCGCTTTGGTTATCCTGATCCTCGGGCTCTACATCGCTTCCTTCGTTGGCGATTTGGTGCGGACCCGAGGAAGGGAAGCGGGGATGCTCTACTCTCGCTTCATGGCCAGCATCATCCACTGGATTCTGGTCGTCTTCGTTGTGTTAACCTCCCTTCAACAGTTGGGAGTTGAGACCCAACTCATCTCCTATGGATTTCTGATGATGCTGGGGTCTCTGGCCTTAGGACTCGGGTTGGCACTCGGCCTCGGTGCCAAGGACATCGTGGCTCGCAAGCTCGACTTATGGCTCAAGGAGATGGAAGAAGAGAACCGGGCGGATCTCGAGGGGAAGAATAATGGTGACAAGGGGGAGACTCCTCCGTCCTAACCCCTCCCGAACCCCGTTCCGGCCCCCGGACCACCCACTCTTTTCTCGAAATCTGAATACTTCCTCCCAGCCTCCCGTCGAAGGGCGCCGGACTGACACGGTCCGCAAATGATTACCAGGGAGGCCAGCCATGAAAAAGACACTCATCAACACTTTGCTCTTTGCCTTTCTTTTTTCGGGGTTTGCATCCGCTGACGAATTGGCTTCGCAATCCCAGACAAAGACCCTCGAAATCGGTCAAACCGACCGCGCTCCCCGCTACAAGAAATCCAAGCGGAAGAAGCACAAGACCATCGTCGTGAGGAAACGTCGACCCCGACATGTAACGGTTGTGTCCCCTCCTCGACGCCGTGTCGTAGTGGTGGCGGGCGGTCCCCGGGTTGTCCGCACCGTCTCCACCGTGCCCGTGCGTCAACAGCAGCGAGTCTACGCTCGACGTTCCACTGACGAAGGCCGAACTGGTCTGGGAATCCGCCTCTCGGGGGTCTCTGTGGAAGGGCAGAAGTTGAATCTGTCTTCCATGGAAAACCCCACAATGGGTGGTTTTGGAATCCAGTTTAGAACGCAATTGTCTCGACATTGGGGCCTCGAAGTCTCCGGCGACTGGCTCATCGGCAAGAGCGGTGACTTCACCCAGACGACGGTTCCCATCATGTTGTCCGGGATGTTTCACTTCATTCCCGAGGGGCGCTTTCGCCTGTACGGTCTCTTCGGGGCCGGGGTGCACCTGACGAAGCTCGAATACCAGTACGGATTCAGGCACGACCTCGTGGAGTTGGCCGGCCAGCTGGGAGCCGGGGCCGAGTTTCGCTTCTCACGCCACTTCGGCATCAACGCTGACTTGCGATTCCTCGGGCTCTACAAGAACGTCGACTCCGAGACCACAATCTTTCAGGAGTGCATGAGCACATCCGGCGGACAGAGTGGATTCTGCAACGGCATCAACCGGGACGACAAGTTCAACGTCGGGGCCCAGTTCATGGTCGGAGCGACCTTCTACTTCTAGAAAATCTTCCACCCTGATACCTGCGGAATCCCCCCAGAAATCCTCCACTTTCGCTCCCAAGCGTGACAACAAAGGCAATTCCTCCTACCATGGTCAAAGTGAAGCAGGACAAGGAACGTGGAGGAGGTCTCATGAAATCCAGTGAGCGAGTCGAGGCGATACAAAGTGCGCTGCGAGAACAAGGCTTCAGCGGATGGTTGCTGTGCGATTTTCACAACCGGGATCCCATCAGCTATCGAGTGCTCGGTTTGGAAGAGGGAAAGTTCACCTCTCGCAGGTGGTTCTATTTCATCCCCGCCACCGGAGAGCCGGTTCGCCTGGTTCATGCAGTGGAGAAAGGAAAGCTCGACTCCCTTCCAGGGGAGAAACGGATCTACCTGCCGTGGGAACAACTCCACTCGAGCCTCAAAGAGATCCTGGGTCCTCCTGGTTCCATCGCCATGCAATATTCCCGAAACAACAACATTCCTTACGTTGATCTGGCAGACCCCGGCATCGTGGAGTTGGTCCGCTCCTTTGGACACGATGTGGTCAGTTCGGCGGATTTGATTCAACGCTTCGAGGCAATCCTCGACGAAGAACAGTTTGAAACCCACGTGGAAGCGGGCAGAAGAGTTCAGGCAATCAAGAACGAGGCGTTTGCCCTGATTGAGGACCACTTGAGCCGGGGGGAAAGGCTCACTGAGTATGACGTACAGCAGTTCATCATCCGCCGATTCGAAGAAGAGGGGCTCAACTGCGATCGAGAATGGCCCATCGTTGCAGTCAACCAACACGCGGCGGATCCGCACTTCGAGCCCCTCCCCGAGTTGACCAGCGAAATCAGGAAGGGGGACAAGATTCTCATCGACCTGTGGGCTCGAATGGACTCCCCCCGAGCCGTCTACTACGACATCACCTGGTGTGGATACGCCGGCACCACCCCTCCTCAACGCTACGTCGATATTTTTGACCTGGGAATGAGAGCCAGAGACGCTGCTTTGGAGTTGGTGGAGGAGCGCATGGCGAGCCAGACCCCCATCTTTGGATACGAAGTGGACCAGGCGTGTCGGCGGGTCATCGATGAGGCGGGATATGGAGAATACTTCGTGCACCGCACAGGGCACTCCATCGGTCATGCTGTCCATGGAAACGGAGTCCACATGGACAGCTTGGAAACGAAGGACGAGCGGCGTCTGGTGCCCGGAATCTGCTTCTCCATCGAGCCGGGACTCTACATCGAAGGGGAGTTGGGCATTCGCACTGAAATCGACGTCTTCATTACACCCGACGGCAAAGTCGTGGTGGAAGGGGCCGTCCAACGAGAACTCATTACCATGGATGTTTAGATGGCGTCAGACGTTGTGAAGTTGCTTCTGGTGTCGGATACCCACTGGAGTCACTCCAAATCCATCCCCCAATCCCTCCTGGACAAGGTTGGTTGGTGCGATCAGATCCTCCATGCCGGGGACTGGACTGGCGCCGAAGTGTACCAAACACTGTCGGCGATGAAGCCGGTCACGGGGGCTCGAGGAAACTGCGATTTCGGATTCCTGAAAGAGGTGTTGCCGACCCTCGCCGTGACCGAGATTCTGGGGGTTCGAATCGGGGTCATCCATGGCTGGGGAGCTCCCGATGGCATCGTACGACGAATCTTCCCCGAGGTGGAGGGGCGCCTGTTGGACGTTGTGGTCTACGGACACTCCCACAAACCGGACACTCGGGGGATGGGGGGGATCCTCTTCGTCAACCCGGGGAGCGCAAGCAAGCCTCGCTTCACGAACCATCCCACCTGCGCCACCATGCTGGTGACCTCAGAGGGTGTCGAAGCTCCAGAGATGCATGAATTGAAGTAAGAGTCGAACAGATGGAGCAGCACGTAAGCCGGGTTCTGTTCCCCGGTGGTGTCACCAACATCGGGGCGAAGACCATTTATCTGGGAGATGCGTTGCCGCACTCCTCAAGCGAGGACCCGAGAGACGCGGGCGGACCACCCGTCCAGGGTTGCCCCTGGAACTCCCATATTTCTCTTGCTCCGGGTGGGGTTTACCAGACCACGACGTCACCGCCGCAGCTCGTGAGCTCTTACCTCACGCTTTCACCCTTACCTCTTGCGAGGCGGTTTGCTTTCTGTGGCACTGTCCCTGGGGTCGCCCCCGGTCGGTGTTACCGACCACCCTGTCCTACGGAGCCCGGACTTTCCTCCAGTCAGCTCAAGGCTGGCCAGCGGCCTTCTGTCCTACTCCATCTGTTCGCTGCTAAACATACGCTGGTTGGCGCCGGTTGCAAGGACGAATCAAGCGATCCGGCAAATTGTCGAGGGTCCACTGCGTCCGATTGAAATCGGGCGTTGGAGCGTTCCTCCAGGCTCGACGAATCTATCTGAAGTATCGGTAAAGCAGGGAGCCAATCATCAGTCCGGCCGCAATGAAGAGGAGAACGTCCCAAAACGAGATGCCCTTCTTCGCAGGCTTCTTCTTCCCCCGTCCGACCATGCTCTTCATTCCTCCACGCATAGAGGTGAAGATTCCTCCGGACTTTCTGGGGCGGGATTTGTGAGTCTTCTTCTTCTTTACGGGTTTTTGCGCAGCCATGGCAACTCTCCAGATTGAATCCAATGAAGAGAGCATACTCCTCTTCTTCTTTGACCTCAATGCTTCTCGGCGGGCCTCAATGTGGTCAGGTCGAACTGTCCTTCGGGGTCCGGAAAGAAGGACTTCACGAGGTCATTTCGGACGAGATAGACTTGACTGCTGAAATACACCGGGATGGCTGCCACATCGTCGCAAAGGAGTTGGTGGGCCTCCTGCATGGCTTCCAGTCGTTGGGTTCGGGAGGTTGCCTGGCGTGCCTTTGCAACCGCAGCATCGTAGCGGGGATTCTCGTAGTGCCCCATGTTGTTTGGATGCGAGGAGACGAAGTTGTCGAAGAAGTCCAGCGGGTCGGCGCCCCCGGTGAAAGACATTCGGGCCAGGTCGAAATCCCCCTTTCTCACCGTGGAGAGGAATGTGTTCCACTCGAGGAAGCGCAACGTGGCGCCCAACTGCGCATTGTGGGTCAGGTTCTGTTCCAGGAACTCCAGAATGAGAGTCAGGGTATCGGAGGCGTTTGACAGGACCTCGAGAGAGAGGTCGTCAGGGGGAGGGGAGGCATCCCAACCGCTGCATTTCTCGGGTCGAAAGCCGCTGTTACCATACAGGGCCGGGAGGAAGGAGAACGCTGCGACTTGTCCTGAGCCGAGGACCTGCTGGACCAGCGCTTCTCGCTCCAGGGCGCCAGCCAGCAAGCGGCGAAGGGCGGGGCTGGAGAGGGCCGGCTTGCGGTGATTGATGAGGAGGTAGAACACCGACCGGCGTGGCGCTGTGACAAAGCTGCCGGAAAACTCCCGCCGGAGCTCTCGGCTCTGGTTCAAGGGAACCAGCCCAACCACGATATCGCTCTCCTTCGAGCGCCACCAGGTCATCGCGGAATCCTCGGACTGGGTGAACCGAAGGGAAACCGTGTCGAAGAACGCCTCCTTGCCTCTGGGGTTGTTGCGATTGACGGTCAGGTGAGCCTCCGCATTTGGGGTCCAGGAGTGGAGACGGTATGGACCGGACACGACCCTGTCCGGGATCTCAGCGGCCTTTGCCTTTGAGCCATTGAAGTCGGAAGGGAGTGGCGCCAGTCGCGGTGACGCCAACATGTGTCGAAGAAAGGGCTGCGGGCTCTCCAGCCCAATTTGCAGGGTACGGTCGTCGAGAGCAGCTATATTGGGATCGCACGAATCCGTGCCGACACACTCTTTGCCGCCGGAAAGGAATGCCAATGCGTCGGCACCGGGGGAGCCGGTGGCAGGGTCCAGGATTCGCTTCCAGGCGTGCACGAAGTGTCTGGCAAGGACGGGGGAGCCATCGGCGTAGGTGCGTTCCGGGTTCAGGTGGAAGGTCCACGTCAGCCCGTCTGGGGACACGTCCTCACTTTTCGCCAGGGATGGCAGTGCGTCCCCTGTTTTTGGGTCCAGTCGATACAAAGAGTCAAACAACTGCCCGGCCACCTGGAAATCGTTGGCACCTTGAAGAAATGCGGGGTCCAGGGCGGTGGGCTCTCGGATGGTCACCGTCACAACATTGGAATCGTTCTCTGGGTGGGCCCCATTCTCTCGCTTGCAAGCCGGTGCAACCAGGAGGAAAAGGGTCAGCCAACCAATCAGTCTTCTTTGTCCTTTCGAGACCATATTCTTCCCTTGAGCAAATGATGGGCTTCTTTGAGCATGGAGCGGATGAAGGCGGATGAATCGCGAAGGGGTCGATAGTGGCTCTGTTCCTCACCGTAGATGCAGGTGATCGGGACTTCCACATACTTCAATCCCTGCCTGTGGGCCATGATGAGCATCTGCGATTCGAGTTCGAAGCCGGTTCCTGTCTCACTCCGGAGAAGCTCCAGAGTGTGTCGGGAGAGAAGCCTGAATCCCGACTGGCTGTCGGTGATTCGTACCCCTGCGATGAGGGACACGACGAGGGAACTCGCTGTATTGGCCCACCGCCGGATGGTCGGCATTGCGCCGTTGTCGTGCATTCGGCTTCCCAAAACGAGATCGGCCCCGGTGCGTTGGTAGGCTTCAAGGAATCGGGGCAGCTCTTCGGGGAGGTGCTGGCCGTCAGCGTCCAGGAAGATGGCGCCATCGAAGCCTCGTTTGAGAACTTCGGTGATGGCTGTCTGAATGGCGATCCCCTTGCCTTGGTTTGCTTCGTGTTGGACTACGATGGCACCAGCCCTGCGAGCCAATTCTGCCGTCCCGTCGGTGCTACCGTCGTCGACGACCAGAACCTTCACGGACTGTTGCAGGCACCTCGACACGATCTCTTCAATGGAGCGTGCTTCGTTGTAGGCTGGGATGACGGCACAGACAAGTGGAGCGGTCATGGGGTCACACCTTCTTCGGCTGGACCACCCAATATTTCATCGCCGTATAGTTGAAGAGGAATACCAGGCATTCGGCAACGACTTTGCCAGGAACGGGGGTC
>CALFHQ010000278.1 GCA_937876385.1 uncultured Pseudomonadota bacterium | reverse complement strand
CTTTGGTGCGCTCCACACCGCTCAGGTACGCGTTGCGGGAGCTCATGGCCAGGCCATCTTGCTCTCGAACCGTGGTTCCTGCGAGGACCGACACGGGGAGGTTGAGGTCTCTGGCCATCCGCCGAATGACGAGGAGCTGCTGGTAGTCCTTTTCGCCGAATACGGCGACGTCTGGAAGGCAGGCATTGAACAGTTTGAGGACCACGGTTGTGACCCCTTTGAAGTGCCCTTCTCGACGCAAGCCGCAGAGGTGTGCTGGAAGCTGGGTGGTTTCAACATAGGTTTCGAAGTTTTCCGGGTACATTTCCTCCACCGAAGGGGAGAAGACGGCATCCACCCCCCGCTGTCGAAGCTTCTTGAGGTCTCCCTCTTCATCCCGGGGGTAGCGTTCGAAGTCCTCGTTGGGGCCGAACTGGGTGGGGTTCACGAAGATGCTCACCACGACCCTGTCGCTCTGGTCTCGGGCCTGATCGACGAGGGAGAGGTGCCCTTCGTGGAGAAATCCCATGGTGGGAACCAGGGAAACCGTAGCGCCGCTCTTGCTCCAGCGGCGTGAGAGTTCCTGCATCTGTCTGACGGTGTGGATGAGTTCCATGGCTCTCACTCGAAGCTGTGTTCTTCGTCAGGAAAGGCGCCTTCACGCACTTCCGAAGAGAAGCGATTTAGAGCGTCGACGACGGTGGCGCCCATACTGGCGTAATGTTTGACGAATCGAGGCTTGAAGGTCTCGTCTAAGGCCAGCATGTCGTATAGCACGAGAACCTGTCCGTCGCAGTGGGGGCCGGCGGAGATGCCGATGGTGGGTACTTCCACTGATTCGGTGACTCGCTTTGCCAGGGGGGTAGGAAGTCCCTCAAGCACGATGCTGAACACCCCTGCCTCCTCCAACGCTTTGGCGTCGGCGAGAATCTGCTCGGCTCTTTGATCCTCTCTTCCCTGGATCTTCATGCCGCCGAATGCGTGCACGGATTGTGGAGTGAGGCCGATGTGTCCCATCACCGGAATGCCGATGTCGACGAGGCGCCGGACGGCTTTGGCCATGCATGCCCCTCCTTCGAGCTTGACGGCGTTGGCCCGTCCTTCCTTCATCAGTCGCCCAGCGCTGATGACTGCTTGTTCCACAGAAGCCTGGTAGGAGAGAAAGGGCAAGTCCCCAACGAGGAGCGGCCGGGTGAGTCCTCGAGAGACGCACCTTGTGTGGTAAATCATCTCCTCCAGGGTCACGGGGAGGGTGGTCTCATGTCCTTGAATGACGTTTCCCAGGGAATCACCGACGAGCACTGCGTCGACGTCCGCCGAATCCACCAGACGGGCGAAGGTTGCGTCGTACGCGGTGACCATCACTACCTTCTTTCCCTTGCCCTTCATTCGCTGAATGCGAGGCGCCGTGATTCTGCGTGCCATTTCACTCCCTCCCGAAGCCGCTAGACTATAACGGACCCTCTCGGCGATGGCAAGAGTCCCTTGCGTCTCAACGGCGGCGGCGGTAGTGTACAAGCGGGTCAGCGACGAAAGTGCGCACCAGAACCGATGGAACGTCGGTTTGTTGTAACCAGATTCGATGCAGGTGGCTCTACACCATGCGATGACAACGGGTACAAGCCCATCGGCTTTCCGAGAGGAGTGGAGGAGAACAACCATGAGAAACGTTATTATTATCGGTGGCGGTGCTGCCGGATTGACCGCAGCCATCTACGCAGCTCGAGCAGACTTGAGTCCTTTGGTGATCGAAGGGGGAGAGCCGGGTGGACAATTGACAATTACCTCCGACGTGGAGAACTTCCCCGGCTTTCCGGAAGGAATTTCCGGCCCGGAGTTGATGGATCGTCTTCGCCAGCAGGCCGAGAAGTTCGGTTCTGAGCACGTCTACGACCTGGTCACGAAGGTGGACTTCAGCAAGCGTCCCTTCAAGGTCTGGGTTGGTTCTGAGATGCACGAGACTCAGACTGTCATCGTTGCCACCGGTGCTACTGCTCGTTGGCTGGGGCTGGAGTCAGAGGTGAAGCTTCGCGGACGTGGAGTCTCTGCCTGTGCAACCTGCGACGGGTTCTTCTTTCGAGACATGCATGTTGCAGTCGTGGGAGGCGGAGACACCGCTATGGAAGAAGCCACGTTCCTCACCCGGTTCGCTTCGAAGGTCACTGTGATTCATCGAAGAGACGAACTTCGAGCTTCGGAAATCATGAAGAAGCGAGCGTTGGAGAGCGACAAGATCGACTTTGCATGGAATCAGGTTGTTACTGAGATCCTCGGTGAAGACCAGGTCACCGGTGTTCGCCTCAAAGACACCCGGTCTGGCGAAGAATCGGAGCTTGCCGTGGATGGTGTCTTCATGGCCATCGGGCACATCCCTGTGACGAAGTTCTTTGAAGGGCAACTGGACACGGACGACGCCGGCTATTTGAAGTTGACCGGCCTCACCACCACCAACGTCGAAGGGGTGTTCGCTGCCGGAGACGTCGCCGACTCCCGGTATCGCCAGGCAGTATCCGCTGCGGGTACGGGGTGCATGGCCGCTCTCGACGCACAGCACTTTATCGAAAACCTGGAAGGCTGATTCTCCCCCCCAAATGTTGTTTCGTTGATTGACAATCAAGCAGGGTCAGGGGTCCTTCCTGCGGTCGCTGGGTTTCACCGCCAGATTCTTGAATCCCGCCAGATTTTGCTTCCGGATGGAAAGGGTGGGGGGCTGCGAGGAGGGCTCGTCCTTGGCCTCCCGAGCTTCTCTGGCATCCTGTTCCCGGAGGAGAACGCTCAGGGCGATGGCGAATCCCAGGGAGAGAATCACCTGTTTGTCCATGGGGCCGGTGCCGGCCAATCCAAAAACGAGAGTTCCCCCGACGATAATGACCTCGCTCAAAGCGTGGGTTTTCAGGTAGGGATCTTTGATTCGTCGGTACACCAACCACAGGTGGCGAATGGCGACAAATAGAAGGGCCAGGTAGATAGAGAGCCCCACCAGCCCGGCGTCCATGAGGATAATTAGATAGAAGTTGTGCACCGGGCGACTCAGGACGTACCTGCGGTGGTACTCGTTTCTGAAGTTGTCGGGGCCGACTCCCAGGAGGGGGGTCTTCTGGAACAGCTCCCAGGCCAACTTGTACTGGTAGTAGCGGGTTCCCAACTGCTCTTCCTGGAAGCCTTCAGAGCTGGTCTTCGACACATAGCTTGATTGCACTCGATCTCGGAAGACGTTGGGGGCGTACACCGTCATGATCAGGATAATGGCCAGGGCTGGGACCAGAACCATGCTCACTTTGCGTGTGGACCGGTAGAACATGTAGAGGAGTCCTACGGCCATGAGAGAGAAAGCGGTGAATCCCCCTCGACTGGCGCTGAGCATCAGCAGATAGAGAAGGATGACGAAGGCCGCCCCCATAAGCAACCCCATGAACCGCTTGTTTTTCTGGAAATAGAGGAGTGTCAGGGTGAGTGCATAGGGGGCGGCCACGGTAGCATAGGCGGCCACTCGGTTGGCGTTGAGCATCGTCCCCTGGTATCGCCCATCTTCACTCCACACCTCCCCTCCCCCGGAAGGCCAGCTTTGAAACAAGGCAGCCCAGAGGGCGCTGAAGAGGATGGCGAGGACGAAGGTCAGTTTGGCCTGAGTGATGAACTTCTCTCCGCTGGCCCAGTAGGCCACCATCATCAGATACATGGCGTTTGACACGGTCTGGAAGAACCAGATGCTGGACCCCTGGCCCCCGAAGAAAAAGCTGATGAGCATGGCCGCAAAGAGGGCCACCGTCAGCCAGAATTCGGCTGAAGGGACGAACATCTTGTGACCCTTTCTGGCAGCGTAGACGATGGTGGCCATGAAGGCCCAGATTCCGAACAGTTTGGCCGGGGTGAAGACCA
>CALFHQ010000277.1 GCA_937876385.1 uncultured Pseudomonadota bacterium | reverse complement strand
TCACCTGCACTACTCGAGGAAGGCGGTGAAAGGAGGTTCGCAGACGTGTCCACAGTTCGGTCACCGATGGAAGCTGTGTTCCAGGGCTGAATCCCATGTGAAGGTACCGAATCCGGGGGGGGCTATTCATGGGTCGACGGGCTCCTTGATTCCTTGCGATTCTTGCTTCGAAATTGGATGAGTTCCGCTGTAATGCTCACGGCAATCTCCTCGGGGGTCTTAGAGCCAATGGAGAGGCCGATGGGCATGTGAAATCCCTCTTCGGGGAGGGCCAGTCCGTCCG
The DNA here is from genome assembly GCA_937876385.1 of uncultured Pseudomonadota bacterium. Lineage (GTDB taxonomy): Bacteria > Myxococcota_A > UBA9042 > CAIXZC01 > CAIXZC01 > CALFHQ01. The sequence goes on along the minus strand of CALFHQ010000277.1, from coordinate 5,532 downwards.
CTTTGAGCTTCTGTTGCAGCGCCGCACGGGTAGAGCGGCTGGCCATAACTCCCATGTATTTTGGCCATCGGTGGAGGAAATGCCTCACCACCGGAAAGTCGTTCTTGTGGTCCCGAGTCATCACCACCACGTATGCTTCCTCGGGTTTGGCCACGGCATGGCAGGCCTCTTCAAAGTCCGCGACCTTCACATCCACCTGAGAGGGGAAGGCTTCTGGATTGGCCCACTCCGGGCGGTCGTCCACCACGGTCACGGCAAAGCCGGTCTGGACCAGCATGGGGGCCAGGGCTCGAGATACATGCCCAGCTCCGAAAATCCAAACCGGTTGCGCGATTCCGAATACCTCGATGAACGCCTCCACCCGCCCTCCGCAGGTCATGTCGAGATCCCCTTTCAAGTCCAACTGCACCAGTCGGGGCGCTCCCTCAGCGAGGGCGTTGCCGGCCTCATCCAGCAGTCGCCCTTCAAGGGCGCCACCACCAATGGTTCCAGCAAAGGTTCCGTCGGCGTAGAGAAGCATCTTTGCCCCGGTCGGGCGGGGGGTCGAACCCACGGTTCTTATGAGGGTAATCACCGCCATCTGGGTTCGGTTGTTCACGGCCTTTGCCAATTCCTGCCACAGTTCCACATGCATGATTCGACCTCGGTTGAGTCAGAAATCAAGTGCTGATAGACGAAGGGTGTAGGGGCTGACGAGTCCTGCAGATTGGGAACTCTCGGCGCTCTCGAGGCAAAGTAGCGTCCCGGGTCGATCCAGGACGACGGTGCTTGAGGCCCCTTCATCCATCTCTCTTCGAAGGTAGATGAGTCCATCGGAATCTCGGGCCTGAATGAGAATCCCTCGATTCCTCGGTGCCACCACCTCAAGACTCGGCAGGGGCTCCGAGAAAAGGAAACAGTCCTTGTCTTTGGCCGGTGCCAGATACCCCCGAATTTCCTGGCCATCCGAGACCTTCCAGGGGGTCGCCTCTTCCAACGTGTCGTTGGGTTCCCGCTCCATTCCATCTCCCATCACCGGACGCGCCTGCAAGGTATACGGGGCGTTGGGGTTGGCGCCATGAAGCGCCACGACTCGCAGGAACACAGCCCGGTCGGGGAGGGGACGGTTGGGGATCTCTTCTCCTTCCCCTCGACCACCGAAGTCGTAGCGGTCAAGAACCGTCTCTCCATCGGATTCCAGAACCTCGAGCATGGAGTCTACCCCGGGAACGGCAGATAGGATAATGTTCAAAGCGGGGGGGACGTCTTCGGCCAGGGCAGTCCCCGCCAGGTCCAGCGGTTCGATGCGATACCAGTCTTCATCTTTCAGTTCGTGGAACCAGCCCTTCATTGGCTCTTCGTGATACAGGCGTAGTGCCTGCTCGGGAGTTCCATCGGGCTCCAGTTCCATGCGATTTTCCAGCCGGATATTTTGCACCGACAAGGTGTATTCTCCGCCGCTTTGCTTCCCTTTGGACGAGACCTCGAGGTAGTACAAGGCGGTCTCCGGCACCACTGCCAGGTTGGGGAGCACGGCTTTGTTGCCGTTTTCGGCTCGAATCGTCGCCATGGGTTCCCGGGCCGATGTTCGCAGAGTCAGCACCAGGGTTCCCCCCATGGGAGGGAGCAACTCCACGGACAGGTACGAGAAGGAAGAGAGCTTCGTGATGTTCAGGAGATACCAGTCGGTGTCCGAGGGTTCGTTCACCACGGCCGTGATGGATCCTGGAGCGGAGAGCTCGATGGCTTGGGCCGCGCTGTTGTTCGGCTCGGTTTCGATTCCCGCTTCCGTTGGGCGAGTAGTCATTTCGAGTCGGTAGGGAACCCGGATGTTCCAGGCTGCGTTCTTCTCGAACTTCTGGGTGACCAGGACGTAGTACCGACCGTTCACCAGGCGAAAGTTCGGAAGCTCCTCCCCTTCACCGGGACCCAGATTGTCCACCCGAGACACGAGTTGCCTTCCCTGGACTCCATCGTGGTAGAGCTCGAGGACCAGATCGATGTCCGGGACGGGGGTGAGTTTCACATGAAGAACCTGGGAGTGGTCCAATTCCACCAGGAAGGTGTACCAGTCCAGATCCCCTGTGTCGCTTCCTGGGAGGGGGTGCACAACTCCTTGCAAGAGCGCCGGGAAGACGCATTCCGTCGCGGTTTGGGCAGTATTGTTGGGCTCCAACTCGGCGGCGAAGAGGGGGCGATCCAGGGGCTCCTCTTTCCGGGAACTGGTGGGCCGGTCATTTTGCCGATCCAGGATGAGACCCGCCGTGAGCTGCTCAAAGGAGAGGAATGTGGGGACAACCTCGGCAGACTCCTCCGGGTTGGCTTCCCGCTGCATTGGGGACACGGTCAACGGTTCTCGGGGGGAATCTTGGGGCGGCTTTTCAGGCGAAGAACAAGCCGAGAGGGTGAGGCACACCATGGGCCAGAGCACCCAGGCGGCGCGTCTGGGCCCAGGGCAACTCATTTCGCGTTGTACTGCTTGATGACTTCAGAGGTCAAGTCAGTAGCCGGATCGAAGTAGAGGACCGAGCCGTCCCCCTTGTCGAGGATTACGGTGAATCCCTTCGTCAGGGCAATATCCTGGACGATGGTGCCCATCTTCTCGAGAATAGGCTGCAGCAGCTTCTGCTTGCGCTTGGCCAACTCTTCCTGGTTTCCCATGTAGCTCTCCTGGAGTTCCTGCATTTCCTTGCGGTACCGCTCCAGCATGTCCTTCTTTCCGTCTTCGCTCATGAGGGGAAGCTGCTTTTGCATCTCGGCTTCCATCTTCTTTATCTTCTCAACTTTCTTGTCCAGTTCTTCCTGCTTTTCCTTGGTGAATTTCTCGAGCTTCGATTTGGCCGCCTTGCCCTCCTTCGTGGAGGCAATAGCCAACTGGAGATCCACCACACCAATCTTCACTTCGGCCAAGGCCATGGTCGACAGTCCAAACATCGTAACGAGAGCCACACCCATAGCAAGGAGGGTCTTTCTGTTCCACTTCATGCCGTTCTCCTTTGGTTCCAGCAAACGGAAGTTTTGCGCCCATCCTTTTACAGGAAAAGCCCAGGGGCGTCAAGGAACGCCCGCTCCCCATTTTCTTCTCTTACCACCGTTCTGTTTGCATCCTGCCAGAAGCAGTTTGGATTGCAACACGTTGGCTTTCAAACCTATTCCGCAGAGGGCTTCTTTTTGCCCTCCTTCGACAACTCCTGCTTCATCGAGTAGAGCAGGTTCAGTGCCTCAATGGGGGTGAAGGTATCAAGCGACAACTCTTCGATGCGCCTCCTGAGCTTTCTTGCCCCTTCATCCACCGGGGAAGCGGTTTCCACCTGTTCTCTGCCTGCCGAGAAGAGATCTCGACTGGTGGCGGCTCCCCGGCGCTTGCGGTCCGGGCGAGGACGTTGAATCTGGATATCTCCGTTCCCTTCCTCCAGAGACGCCAGGATCTCTTTGCTTCGTTCGATGACTGGCCTGGGAACTCCGGCCAAACGGGCCACCTGGACCCCGTAGGAACGGTTCGTGGCCCCCTCCACCAGGCGGTGGAGAAAGAGGATTTCGTCGTTAAATTCCTTCACCGCCACCGACACATTCTTGACTCGCTTCCGGGTTTGGGAGAGCTGGGTCAGTTCATGGTAGTGGGTGGCGAAGAGGGTGCGTGAGCGAAGGAAGTCGTGGAGGTACTCTGTCATGGACCAGGCGATGGAGAGGCCGTCGTAGGTGCTGGTTCCTCGACCCACTTCATCCAGGATGACCAGGCTGCGCCGGGTGGCTCGTTTGAGAATCTCTGCTGCTTCCGTCATCTCCACCATGAACGTGGAGAGTCCACGGGCGAGGCTGTCTGTGGCACCCACACGAGTGAAGATTCGGTCTGCAATTCCGATGTGTGCGTTTCTGGCCGGCACAAAGCTCCCCATCTGTCCTAAGATGACCACCAACGCCACCTGCCGCATGATGGTGGATTTTCCTGCCATGTTGGGGCCGGTGATGATGAGGAGTTGGTTCTCTTCGTTGTCGAGAAGGATGTCGTTGGGGACGAAGCGCCCTGTGGGAAGAACCTGTTCCACCACGGGGTGGCGACTCTCCGACAGCTCGATACGGTCGTCCATGGCCACTTCCGGGCGTGTGTAGTCCTGGTCTTGAGCCAACTCGGCAAAGGACGAGAAGACGTCCAATCGCGCCACCGCCGATGCTGCCTTGAGGATGGGCCCTCGATGAGCAGCCACCTCCTCCATGAGTGCGACAAACAGTTCCTCTTCCAGCAGGTGGCTTTGATCTTGTGCAGAGAGAACCTTCTCTTCGTATTCCTTGAGCTCCGGGGTATAGAAACGCTCGGCGTTGACCAGGGTCTGCTTTCTGAGATAGTGCTCCGGGACCAGATGAAGATTCGGCCGGGTGACCTCCATATAGTATCCGAAGACTCGGTTGTACCGAATCTTCAAGGAGGTGATACCGGTGTCCTGTCGTTGCCTGGCTTCGTACTCGAGGAGCCACTGCTTGCCCCCCCGAGCCAGCTCTCGAAGCTTGTCCAGCTCGTCGTTGTAGCCTTCCTTGAAGATCCCCCCCTCCCGAATCGTTGCCGGTGGGTCGTCGTCCAGGTGCAACGCTGCCTTTGACAGCGGAGGAGGGGGGTTGACCAATTCACGGGAGATTTCGATGAGGGCTGTAGCTTGGCAGGCTGCCAGCTCTTCTCGAAGGGGGGTGAGCCCCTCCATGGAAATTGCCAGTGAGCGCAGCTCCCGGGGGGTGGCGGTGCCGGTGACGGCTCGGGTGGCCAGTCTTTCCATGTCGTGGAGTGCTTTGAGGGAATCGATGAGATCTCGGCGTTGCACAGAGTCTTTGTAAAGCTCGGCCACAGCATCCAGGCGGCGGTTGATCTTGTCTTCGTCAACCAGCGGATAGGCCAGCCATCGTTTCAGGAGGCGCGCTCCCATGGGAGTTCGAGTTCGGTCGATGGCGCCTAATAGCGAGCCCTTCTTTCGGTTGTCCGTGAGGGTTCGAAAAAGCTCCAGGTCGGACACCGCCGTCTCATCCATGACGAGGTAGTTCTTGACCTCGTATATCTCCAGTTGGTTTACCTGCAGGGTCTCGGAACGCTGGAGCCCTTCCAGGTAGCCGATGAGTCCCCCCGCAGACAGTGCGACCTCCGGCGGCACCCCCTCCAACTCCGCCCATTGGGTAAGGCGAGCCCGAGCCTTTGACGGCTCGAAGTAGCTGTCAGGGGCGCTGTGGATGGACGCATGTGGGAGGATTCCAGATAGCTTCTGGGAGATACCCTGCGATTTCTCGGGGAAAATGATTTCACGGGGTTCGACACGAGCCAATTCGATTCGAAGCTGGGAAAAATCGTCTGTGCGGCAGGCGTTGAAGTCTCCTGTAGAGGCGTCGACGTAGGCAAACCCGATGCCGTCAAGTCCCTGAACGATGGCTCCCAGGAAGTTGTTTGTCGAGGCATCCAAGGTATCAGGATCAAGGACCACTCCCGGAGATACGATTCGGGTGATCTCCCGTCGCACGACCCCTTTGGCCTCCCGAGGGTCTTCCACCTGTTCGCAGATGGCGACTTTCTTCCCT
>CALFHQ010000276.1 GCA_937876385.1 uncultured Pseudomonadota bacterium | reverse complement strand
GGCCCCGGTCCCCAACCTGCTGCTGGAAGGCGTAGACCCAGTCCCGAAGATTTCACCCTGGGTGGCCGACCCTCCAATACCCCGAAGCCTTATGCCTCCTCCCAACGCCCTCGAACGCCCTCCCCGGACCCGGTCCCGATGGAGGATCCGCTGGCCGTTCTTCGCAAGTACGAAGAGATGCGAAGAGCCAGAGAAAAGCGAGTCCAATCCCGCCCGTCGGTAGCCACCGAGTCCATCGTGTCCCGGGCGTACCGCAAACAGCTACCCTATCTCTTCGAACCCCTCACCGGGTACGAAGGGTGGGAAGGGGCAATGCGCACTGTAGAGTTTCGAGAGGCTCTCTCCAGAGGTGCCTCAGATGCCCATTTCCCGTGGTCCGTCGCAGACGCCTTCCAAAGCCTTGGGTTGGTCGCCTACAAGACCATCGAAGGGGTCCAGGAGGAGGTCCTCTCGGCCACTGGCGCCCACGAAATCAGGACGGAATTCGATAGCGTGGAAGATCTGGCGACACACCCAGAGCGACTGGTCGTGGCCATGCTTCCCTCCCTTCTGGGGGATGCCATGGGCCTCATGTTGGGCGGGGCTCAGTACGCACGAATTCGCATTACGAGCCTGATTCAGCGGGACAGAATCAATCACTTTGAAATTCCCCTGAACACGCACGGAGAGTCGTTCATCGCTCCCTCATTGTCAGTAGTATCCAAGGCCCTCCTCGAAGGGATGCACTCCATGGGATACATGCGGGAAGTGGACGAAACCGGTAGACTGCTCGCCGGTATCCTCGAATCCAACCAGACCACCCACATTCGTCTCACCGGGCTGGCCAGGCCCATTGAAGTCTCGGTGGACACTTCCACCATGGCATCCGCGGCCGCCAGCGCCATGCAGTACATTGTTCGGGCCCGTTACGAATCGCTGCAAAGTCAAAGCCTGGGAGATTTCACTCGTCGACACGGCATCGTTGCTGCGGTGAAGGAATCCGTCCAGGCATGCAAAAAGCTGCCCACAGTGGGCATTCCCGACGAACCTGGCGCCATGAACCTCTGGTCCCTGGCCGGGTACATGGCAATGGGTCGTGTTGCTTCTCTTTCCGAAGCGCTTCTGGCTCTCCCCGTACGGCGCCAACAAGATTCCCTGGACTACTCCGGGGTGCCGTGGCTAGACTTCTCCCTTAATGCGGCGGTGGAAGGAGTCGTCCTGCGGGAGATCCTTCGACGCCCCGGCAGCGCCGGGCGAATCTGACCCGGCTCGTCGAATGACCAACGCCACTCGGGAGGCATGTGGTGGAACTCACCTGGGTTGAAGTATCCAAATCGGCATTGCGACACAACGTGGAGACCTTTCGTTCCCTGGCTTCCAACTCACTCTTGGGCGCAGTGGTGAAGGCGAACGCCTACGGTCATGGACTCGTTCCCGTGGCTCAAACGGTTCTGGAGGCGGGCGCCGATTGGCTCTGCGTCAACGCACTCTACGAAGCCCAGGCCCTTCGCCAGGCCAGCATTGACTGCCCCATCTACGTGTTGGGCTACGTCTCCCCGACGGACGCCGAGGCGGTGGTGGAAGCGGACCTTCGCCTGGTGGTTTACGACCCGTCCCTGGTGGAAGCGCTGTCTGCTGCTGCTTCCAAAGGGCGCTCCGTCCCCCTGCACATCAAGGTGGAAACGGGAAACAACCGACAGGGCCTCTCTCTAGAGCAAACCCTCGCCCTGGCCAGAATGATTCGCACCCTCCCCGGGGTGCACCTGGAGGGAATCTCCAGCCACTATGCGGACATCGAAGACACCACCGACCACACCTTCGCCAAAGAGCAGTTGAGCCGCTACCGGGAAATCGACCTGGCGTTGGCCGCAGACGGCCACAAGCTCTCGGTGCGCTCCTTCAGCAACAGCGCGGCCACGTTGCTTTGGCCGGCCACGCACTTCGAGCTGGTTCGAGTTGGGGTTTCCCTGTACGGGATGTGGCCATCCAAGGAGACTCTGGTGAGCGCCCTGCTGGAGAAACGAAACGCCCCCAAGCTGAAGCCGGCGCTAACCTGGAAGGCCCGAATTGCCCAGGTGAAGACGGTGAAGGCGGGGGAATTTGTGGGGTACGGTCGCTCCTTTCAGGCAACCCACGAAACCCGCCTGGCTGTGATTCCAGTGGGATACTACGACGGCTACGACCGAGGATTGTCGAACCTGGCCCATGTCCTCATTGACGGGCGCATTGCGCCGCTGAGAGGGCGGGTTTGCATGAACATGGTCATGGCCGATGTCAGCGACATTCCCGACGCGGCCCCCAACGGGGAGGTGGTTCTCCTGGGTGAGAGCAACGGCTCGGCTATCAGCGCCGACCAGATGGCCGAGTGGGCCCACACCATCAACTACGAGATCCCCACGCGAATCAACGACCGGATTCCACGAATCCTGGTGGACTGAACCGGCGGAACATTTCATGCAGCAAGAATCAGTCATCACCCCCAACTCCGGCACCTTGAGAGAGATGCTCTCCATGGCAGCACCTCTGATTGTTTCCTTCTTGACCTACTCGGTGATGGGGATCACCGACATGTTCATCATGGGGTCTGTGGGAACTGCGCAACAGGGGGCAGTGGGGGTGGGGGCGGGGGTATCCTGGGCAGTCGCCAGCTTCTTTGTGGGGACTTTTTCAGCGGTGTCCACCTTCGTCGCCCAGTACCATGGGGCGGGACAGAGGATGGCCCTGCACCGATGGGTCACAACGGCGTTGTGGCTGGTCCTGCCTCTCTTTCTGGTATTTGCATTCCTGTCCACCTCGGTGCCCTTTTTGATCCGGCAATTCGGCACCAACGAGGAGCTGGCCCCTCATGTCATTGTGTACACACGGATTCTCCTGGCAGCGACCCCGGTAGCCCTCTTTAACTTCATCTTCGTCTCCTTCTTTCGAGGCATCGGGGACACCGTCACCCCCATGTTGGTGAACCTGGTTACCATCGTCTTCAACATCCTCATTGATATCGTCCTGGTCTTTGGATACTTGGGCTTCCCGGCCATGGGAATCGCCGGTGCTGCCACCGCCTCGGTGTGCGCCATGACTCTCTCCGCCTTCATCTTCGCTTGGCTATACTTTGGTCGTCGGTTGTCTACTCGGTTTGGCACTCGACGCTTCTTGTGGCCCGACATCGGGCATCTGGTGCATTTTCTTCGAATCGGGGTGCCCATCGGCACCTCCTGGGTCATCGAGCACGTCGCCTTTTCCGTCATGACCATCTATGTCTCTACCTCGGACTCTGTGAGCATGGCAGCACACGCCATCGCTTTCCAATTGAATTCCATCAGCTTCATGCCGGCGGTTGCCATCTCCGTCACCGGGGCGACCCTGGTGGGGCAATATCTGGGGGCCAATCGCCTGGACCTGGCAATGCGCTCGGCGACCCTCTGCCTCCGCTTCAGCCTAGCCATGTTGGGTGTGGTGGCGGTGATATTCCTGACCTTCAAGGAGCCCCTCATCGCGCTGTTCAACACCTCCCCCGAAGTCATCGAGAAGGGAAGCTTTGTCCTCACGGTGGTGGCCCTCTTCCAGCTATTCGACGCCATCGGAATCACCGTCGACGGGGTCTTTCGAGGGGCCGGCGCCACGGTGTTTCCCATGGTAGTGCGAGTGGTGAACATGGCGGTGCTATTCATCCCCTTCATCTTCATCCTGGGGCACGTCCTCGATTCCCCCCTGCAAGGAGCCTGGTTTGCGGCCCTGGGTGCCATTACGTTGCAGGGGGTCGTGATGCTCATTGCCTACTCCACCGGGAAATGGGCTCGTCCCTCCATAGTCGACTCCAATCTCCTTGATCCCAATCCCCCTTGAGGTGTATGGTTCCACGTTACAGGAGGTGCCCATGGCACGCGAGATTCTTGACGCCATCAAGGCGGCCGGAGTAGTCGGCGCCGGCGGGGCTGGTTTCCCAACCCACGTCAAAGCAGACGCCCAGGTGGATACGGTCATCGCCAACGGTTCCGAGTGCGAGCCCATGCTCTACTCCGACCAAAGCCTCATGGAACAGCATCCTCGGGAGATCCTGGGGGGACTCCAACTTCTCATGGAGACCACCGGAGCTTCCAGAGGAGTCATCGCCCTCAAGGAGAAGTACGCAGCTCAGGTGAAGCGATTCCAGGAGCTGTGCGCAGAGGATGACTCGCTGTCGGTGAAGACTCTGGGCAACTTCTATCCCTCTGGAGACGAGCAAAGCATGGTCTACGAGGCCACCGGCCGAATCGTCCCGGAAGGGGGAATCCCACTCAACGTCGGGGTGGTGGTAGACAACGTGGAGACCCTGTACAACATCTTCCACGCCACCATGGGTGAACCCGTCACCCACCGAACTGTTACAGTCACAGGCTCCGTGAAGGACCCGGGCGTGTACCGCTTTCCCATCGGCACTCCGGTGTGGAGAGCCGTGGAAATCGCAGGCGGAGCCACCGTGGAAGAGCCGGCAGTGATCGATGGTGGGCCCATGATGGGGGCCGTCTCTTTCGATCTCAACGGGGCAGTTCGCAAGACCACCTCTGGACTCATCGTTCTCCCCAATGACCATCACCATGTGCAGCGGCGAACGATGCCCACGAACATGGAGATGATCCGAAGCATTTCCATGTGCTGCCAGTGCCGGGAATGCACAGACCTCTGTCCGCGATACCAGTTGGGCCACGACCTGGAGCCTCACAAGGTGATGCGAGCCATTATCACCCGCAGTCAGGATCCCTCTTACCAGATCACCCAGGCCCACATCTGCTGCCTGTGCGGAATTTGCGAGACCATCGCCTGTCCTTTGGACCTGTCGCCCAGAAACGTCTTCGCCCAGGTAAGAACACAGCTTCGAGAGCAGGGGATCCCCAATCCCCACCACCGCGCCCCGGACAAGGTTCGAGTTTCCTACGACTACACCAAGATTCCCAAAGACCGGGTCCTCGCCCGCTGTGGACTCACCGAATATCATAGTCACCCACCCTACCGAGGAGAATCTCCCGCCATCAATCGAGTGGAGATTGCCTTGCAGCAACACATCGGAGCCCCCGCCGCACCAGTGGTCGCAGTGAACAAGAAGGTTGCTGTCGGGGATGTCATCGCCAGGCCCCCCGAAGGGAAACTGGGTGCTTTGATTCACGCAAGTATCAACGGGGTTGTCACGCAGGTGAGCAACAAGCGAATCGTCATCGAGGGATAGCATGAAGAAACCGGCCATTGGAATCATCGAACTCAACAGCCTGGCCCTGGGAACCGTGGTCGTCGACGCCATGACGAAGCGGGCCCCCATTGAAGTGCTGAACAGCCACACCATCTGCCCGGGGAAGTTCCTCATCGTGGTGGCCGGTGAGGTGGACGACATCAAAGAAGCGATGGAAGCGGGGATGCACTACGGTAGCTACACCTTGACCGACTCTATCATCATCGAAAACCTCCACGAGCAGGTCCTTCCAGCCATGAACGGGGCCAACCCCGTTCCCGAAATCTCCGCCGTGGGCCTCCTGGAAACCTGGGCCACCCCCTCTTGCGTTATCGCAGCAGACGCTGCTTGCAAAGCCGCCGATATCACCCTCATTGAGGTGCGCCTGGCCAACGGATTGGGGGGAAAAGGGTACATGACTCTGACAGGAGAGTTGCACGCCGTGGAAGCGGCAATGGAAGCGGCAGTTGCCGCTGTGACCTCGGGCCAGCTCATTCGACACGAGCTCATCCCCGCACCTCACAACTCCATCAAATCGTCACTGTACTAGCCAGCCTCAGTTCACGCCAACCAGCCTCAGTCCAGCTCTTCTTCGTCGTCCAATTCGGTCGGAGTGATTCCCTTTACGGTGGGTTCGGGGG
>CALFHQ010000275.1 GCA_937876385.1 uncultured Pseudomonadota bacterium | reverse complement strand
GTCTAAACAGGATCTTGTTGATTCACAATCAAACAGGGTCAGGTTGGGCAGTGAGCGCCCCGGAAGCAAGGAAGTCGGCGCAGATGGCGGCGGAGGCGTACATCTGGTACTTCGAGCAAGCCATGAGCCGACTGACGCAGCCTGCGGGGATGATCGCTGGTCAAGATGACCCTGTTTAGTGGGTCCACTCCGTCCAAAGGCCTGGGTGGGATGTCCAGGATTAGCAGCAAGCCTAGATAGCCACGGGCTGCGGCACCTTCAACGGGGTTTCCTGGTGAGGGGTCAGATTCTTAAGGCGGGAGTTCAGAAGGTCGGGAATCTCGTCAGCCCTACCGGTCTTCGTTGCCATCCAGATGCGGAGCAGGACTTCGGTGTTGTATTCCATTCCGGCGGGTTCGTCCATTCGGGATTCCCACTGGGAGACCACGGTGTGGTTGGCCCTATTGAGCACCGCAGCCATGTCGGCTTGCCGCAGGTGCAGGTGCTTACGGATGAACCGCACCTCCGCCCCGGTGAGCCGGGCGGGTTTGACCACCAGCATGCCAAAGACCGCTGCCTGGAGCTCCCGCAGGTTCACGTCCGGTACCTCGTGGCCCCGCACCGTGACCATCGGCGGATCCACCAACAGGATGGGAAACCCCAGTTCTTCGTATGTCACGTTCGCCATCGCTCGTCCCTCCTCATCGGTCCAGTCGGACGACGGTTACCACCAGCATCCAGTCCTCGAAGGCAACCACCACCAGCAGGGTGTCCTCATCCACGGTGCGCCCCTGGAAACAGTAGCTCCAGTCCCCTTCGAGGGCGTCGTACCGGTCCCGCCGGGGCACCGGATGTCCGTTCTCCAAAGCGCACTCGATGTCAGCGGCGGCCACGTCCCGCTCGGTGCACCGTTGCCGAGCGTGGGGCAGGATGCGATACCTGCCGCTGGTGACGGCCTCGGCTACCCGAGCGACCAGCTCGTTCTTCCCCAGCTTAGGTTTTCGACCTGGAACCGTCATCCGCCGCCTCGTCAAGAGGAATGTTAGTAAATAACATTGTCGAAGTCAAGCGGGCGGAGGCGCGGTCGAGGGGAAATCTGGGGCCCGAGCCCCATTGGTTTCGCGCCGGGCCCAAACCCGAAACACCCAATACCCGTCATCAGCCGAGCAATTGCGATGGAAAAGAGCAGAATCAGTGGGCCATGGAAACACTAACGGGGACGGATACTCCCCATTGGTCCGCAGAGAATCCCGTTGGAGCTATCCACAGTGTGGGGGATTCTGCGCCGACGACAGACCCCAAATCCAGGGTGAACCCGGGCACAATCTGGTGCTGGGATTCGACTTGGTTTCGGAGCCCGGACAAGATGAGTTTGGTCAGAGGCTCTCCAGTGGCCCACCCACTGTGAAGCATCTGATCGATTCCGTCGATTTGCACTCTGTTGGTCTCTGTCAGACTTACCAGGAGCTGACTTCCCACCTGCTCAAACACGCCCACAAGCTCCCCAGAACCCCAGGCACCATCACCCTCCGTCCCCAAACCCGGACCAATCTCCAACTCCCCGAGGTGTAGCAGCAGACGGTTTGGAGAACGACCGGCTGCAGCGATGATAGGCAGCTTCGGCTCAAGATGAAGGCGCTTGGGAAGCAACGCTGCCAAGCCTGCCGGCAATCGAAGCTCTCCGTCCATCACTTCGCCCTTCCACAACAGATCCAGCAACGTGTTCACCGCGTTGAACGACATGCGCAGGGCTATCTGCCCCTCCGTCACCTGCCACTGTTCCAGGGACGGCAATGGGTGCGCTTGGAGAAACGGCGGGTTGTGGCGGCTGGACTTGGCTGGGCTTTGCGCCTTGAACTGCAGACCGAATCGAATTCTCAGTCCATCACTGGCCAAACTCAGCTTCCTTGGAATCAACCGAACAGCCCCCTCAAAATCCCCACTGCCCCCGAGTTTGGGTATCTGCCAATCGAGCCACACCGATCGAATCCGATTCAAAGCGAACTGGAGATCCACCGAGAGCAGTCGTTGAATGAAGAGCTCCGCAGCGGATTGAAGCGCCAACCGGACCTGCTTTTGGAATGCACCACCCACCCAGTTGAGCATGGCTCCGGGCCCACTGGTGAACTCGAATCTCACGCCTCGCAGGCGAATCCGGGAATGAATATCCGTCAGGTCGAACAGGCCGTCGTCCAAGCTTAGATTTGCCTGGACCGTGAATTCCACCCGTCCGACCCGGATGTGGCCGGTTCCATCGGGACAGCGCTGCGAATGGGCCCCAACCCCAATCTGGATTTGGGACATCGCACCCTCCAACACAAACCCTCCGTCTGTCAGTCGAACCTTCAACCATCGAAGATGAAACCGAGGACGCTCCACACGCGTCTTCCATGTACACCACCCCATCTCAACTTCGGGCATCTTTGTCTGCAGCAATTTGACCAGATCATCGTAGCTTCCCAGGGCATTCACAACCCCCACGGCGACTTGCGCCAGTGTCTCGGCGCCCTCCCCGGAATCAGAGTTCAAGGAGCTCAAGGTGTCTGCTCCAAAGAAGAAATCTACGAGCGGTTCACATTCGGAAGATGCTGGATCAGCGCATGCAGTGTCCAGCGCCAATACCGAACGATATCCCTCCGCTGTGCGGCCAAACGAATCCGTTGCAACGATGGCAATCTGCCTCATTCCGGGAAGGAGGCGAAGGGTCTTCTGGTAGTCGCCACTGCCGTTCCGACGCATCGAATCGCCGTTGCACAACACCGAAGCGACTTCCCCCGCCGGTGAACGGACGGAAGCTCGAACCGATAGAGGCTGGGAGGCCAACTGAATCGCTCCACGCTCAGGGACTACGACCCGAGTATCGAGTCTGCACTCCCTGGATTTCCTGGGTTGAAAAGTACATACACCCGAGTCACACCGGTCCAACGTACAAGAATTTCCGTCATCGCATTCCAGACTGACTCCTCGACACTTGCCCTCGCTGCACCGGTCGTCCCGTGTACACAAATCCCCATCGTCACACTTCTTGCCTTCGAGATAGCCCCCGAAACAACGTCCCAGCAAACAAGTCGCCCACCTACAATCACCGCCCCCACAATCTACATCTTCAACACACTCCGTCCCCACCCACGGACTGCCAACTTCAGACCCCTCCGTTCCCGCCGTATCATCAATCTCAGAGCCGACTTCAGACCCCTCCGTGCCCGGTTTCTCCGGTCTTTCCAACTCCTCCTCCGCACACCCGGTCCAGCAGACGAAGAGGAGAAACCAGATGACGAACAACAGGATTCGATTCCAAGACGCAAGCACGATATTCCTCCGATAGAATTGAACGTAGACCACGTCTTCTGCGAATGCAATAGCGGCCCAGGGCAATCGCATCTTTCCGTCAGGCTACTCCAAACACCTGATCCGATTTCTTCCTCCTCTCCGGGAGGAAGTGGCTGTGTCCACATGGCCGAAGGAGGGTGGCAACGGTGCTTGCTGACGCGACTTTGCTGGAAAACGAAAGGGAGCAGCAGCGTCTGGACAATCTGGACCCCGTGGACAGTGTGGACAATGAACCCATCCTGGACCGACGAGTCAGGTGTTTTCCGGGACAGCAGTAGCGTCTGGACACTCTGGACCCCGTGGACAGTCTGGACAATGAACGCATCCTGGACCGACGAGTCAGGTGTTTTCGAGGAAAGCAGTAGCTTCTGGATATTCTTGACAATGAATCTACCCTGGACCGACGATCCGGAGTCCCCCCCCGTCCAGTGCGTCCAGGGGGTCCACTCCGTCCAGACGCCACTGGCTCCTCTCACAGGCCGGGGTTTTGTCTTTGGGTGGAGGCGAAGTTGGTGGTCGATGCACTGGATTTGGGTTGTCACGGCGTTGCGTTGTAGTTATTATGTAGTTGATTGAGGGATGCATGCGATTTGAATGGGACGAGGAAAAGAGTCAGGCGAACCAGAAGAAACACAGCGTCACATTTGAAGAAGCGCAGAGCGTGTTCTTCGATGAGAACGCTCTACTGTTTGATGACCCTGACCATTCCGAAGAGGAGCAGCGGTACTTGTTGTTGGGGTTCAGCGTTCGTATTCGGGTATTGCTCGTTGTCCATTGCGTCCGGGAGAAAGAGGATGTAATTCGTTTGATTTCGGCTCGTCGGGCGACTCGAAAAGAGTGCAAAGTGCTTTCGACGAAGGGAGAACCCAAATGAGAAAGGAATACGATCTCGACGAGATGAAGAGCCGACCGAATCCCTATTCGAGACGACTCAAGAAGCAGGTCACAATCCGTCTGGGTGAGGACGTAATTGAGTATTTCAAGCGGTTGTCGTTGGAGACCGGCATTCCATATCAGACGCTCATCAACCTGTACCTGCGAGACTGCGTGGTCAATGAACGCAAGATCGTGATGGATTGGCGGTAGCATCGTGCGAAATTCTCTGCCAGCGACAACAAAGCAAATCAGATGTCTCGTTGGAATGGAATGAAAAACGGAGAGGAAGAAATCAAATGGAGCTCACAGATCCTCAAAATGTTCGTCTGGCAAATGAACTTCTGACGCGCGCCGGGTACGACGTCAAGGACGAACATGAGTACGAGATGGGACTTGTGGCCTTCGCCGCTGCCGCTGAAGTACTCATGGCCCCCGACGATCCCGTGAAACGTACGAGTCCCAAGGTGGGCAGAAATGATCCCTGCCCGTGCGGAAGCGGCAAGAAATACAAGAAATGCTGTCTGAAAAATGGGACGCCGGCACCGGAACGACCGGCTCCTCCATCTCCCGACGAGCTGGCACGAGCCATTCCGCTGCTATGCGATGATGATCGAGAGGACCTGTACTTCGACCGGTTGCACGAGCTGCTCATGGACCATCCTCAGTTGAAGCAGGTGGGTTTTGATGACGATGCGGTGTATAACCATTTTCGAGCCAACATACCGACAGACACAAGGGAGCCAGTCAAGGACGTGGTTGATAAGGCGATGATGAAGTTGCCCTGGGACTTCATCCGTGGGCACAATCCGTCCGCAGTGTGGAAACGACTGCGGTCTGCCATCCGTGACATCGCTCCAGAAATCGGAAATGAGACGGATTTGCAGGCGTTGGTTTTGATGTACACGTACCTTGAGGATCGCTTCGAAGACAACCCGCTGGTTCCCTTTCTTTATCAGGTCAGCGCTCAGCGTTCGATAGGAAGGCGAGGCAACCAGCGTCATCCGCTTCTCTCTGAAGTGTTTGGCATTGCCGATGAGAATGGACCAGAAGCAGCCATGAGTTGGCTCAGAAGACAAGACCGTGGCGACAAGCTCTTTGCGGAGGTAATGAAATCAGACACCGACGGTTCATTGGCAGCAGTAATTGAAAACATGCGGAAGGAACTGAGTGCTTTGTCGGACTCCATGACTTCCGGCCAATTTCCTGTTCCACTTCCTCTGTTGTGTGGGCTGGAGTTCCTGGTGCGCGTTCACTATCGCAAACAGGACGATCCCGAGTTTGGAAACGATGAGATGGGGAAACTGCTGCTCGACTGTACAGAACGATTCTGTGACGATGACCGGCGGTTGATTGAATCAGCCATCGAAGATTGGCTGGCGAAGAACGAAGATGCAGACGAAGAACTGCGGACAAAGGTGACGATGGCACTCATGTTATTCAAGTCAGGCGCCACGGAACCACTGGTTACAGATTTCTATTTGGGACAACTCCGCTCGAACCAAATTGCCTATCCAGATGAGATTGCCGAGGAACTTGAATCAAGAGGACTCGACCCCGAGACCTGGTTGGCCGCGCTACCAGAGCCCGGGAATCTGGAAGTCCTCGGGGACATGATGGAAGCGTTTGGCT
>CALFHQ010000274.1 GCA_937876385.1 uncultured Pseudomonadota bacterium | reverse complement strand
AAGCACCCACCGAAGCAAATCCAGCGTATATGGCGGCGATGACGACCGGAAGGCGCCAAAGGACCCGCTCCTTGAAGGGGCGAGATTGCGAAAAGCCAACGACGCCAGCCACCACACCAATCATGCCAACATCAAGAAGGAGCAGGCCAGCTAAAGGCTCACCGGCGCCAACAATACGACCGGCGAACACCAACTGAAGCACCAACGTAAACAGCCAGTAGACAACAATGACTGCATCGACTAGGAAGACGTTGGACTTCATGCTTGGACCATTCCCGATCGAATGAAGTTGCTCAGGCAAGCGGCAGAAGGAATCGGAAACAGGCGCCCGGATAGCCTGGGTAGTCGCTTCGGCGGTGAAGCAAGTCTCCACCCATTCGCCGAGCAAGATTCTGCCCCACAGTCAATCCCAACCCCAACCCTCCGGACTTACGGGTGGAGAAGAAGGGGTCAAATATCTGCTCTTCAATATCTGGAAGCACACCGGGTCCGCTGTCCACAAAATCAAGGTAGCCATGGCCTGCTTCTACCCCGCATTTCACCATGGCCTTTCGCTCCACTTGAGGATTCTCCTTGAATACCTGCTCCAGATTGTTCAGGAGTGCCGTCATGACTCTTGTGGCGCCGTTGCGGTCTCCGGTCACGACCACTGATTCGGCGGGAAAGATCGACTCAAAACCCAGGTGCAAACCAGCAAAGGAACCTTCTCGAAGGGACAACATCTCTTGTGCTGTGCGGCTGAAATCCAACCTCGCAAGCGTGGGCTCAGGAATGGAGGAGAAACTGGACATCATCTCCACCAGTTGTGAGAGCCGAGTCGCCTGCTCGTGAATGCGCACGGCATAGCGGGTCTTCTTGTCTGGCGGTAGCGCTGGATTGAGCAGCAACTCACTGAACCCCATGATGGCCGCTAGAGGGTTGTTGAAATCGTGGACGATGCGCTCCAACAACCGGGTGACGAGTTGAGTGCTATCTCCATCCAGTTGCAACCTTCCACGCTCTGACATCCGCGCCCTCCAGTGTCTGCAGTGTATCTCTTTTCATTCCTTGCATTTTTGTCACATCGCCCCGGGAGTGTCAAGTGGACGCAACCAAAGGCCCCAAGGGAGTCGCTCCAACCTGGGTTGAAGGCGGAAAGGAGGGGACCAAAAGAGGAACGGAGGGTGCTCGAATCACGAGACAGCGCAGACTCGCCGTCGGCAATCAACTGTTCCAAGTCAGCCAGTACACGGTTGTCCAGACAACAGCGGTCAGCCCAAGAAAAAGGGCCACCAGCCTTTGATTGCGGCGCTGCCTGGACACGCTCCGTTCCAATATCTTTTCCAACTGACGAGCGAAGGAAGAGGGGGACTCCGGGCGTCTGGCAGGCTCGGAAGCCAGGGTCTGGTTGAGGAGTTTCTCGACTGCCTTCCTTGTCGACTCGGGCCACCTCTGCAACGGGACAAATGGGGGATGGAATGAAGACATCTGAACGGCGTAGGTTGTCTCCGGATTCTGCGAAATGAAGGGTGGTCGACCGGTGAACCAGTAGAACATGACTGCGCCCAGGGAGTAGATGTCCGCGGCGGGGGCTGGCTTTGCATCTTCCACCCATTCTGGCGCCGTAAAACCTGGAGTGCCCGCCACAAGTCGAGGGTCGGTCAGTCTTGTCTCGTCCTCCGCTGTCCTCCGAGCCAAACCGAAATCCACCAGCCGCACCGAGATGCTCGACCCTGGAGAATCTTTCGAGAGATTTTCGGCCAACAGGACATTGTCTGGATGAAGGTCCCTGACCACGACCCCGGCAGCATGAACGGCCTCCAAAGTCGCTGCTAGCTGGGCTGCAATCGAAGCCCCATAAACCCATGCATCTCGTCGTCGGCGAGGTTGAATCCGGCTCATTGGAGCCCCTAGAGCCAGCTCGGTGACAATGCAGAAGCACTCCAAGACGGGATCAACGCCGGCATCGAGGAGGCAGGGCACTGAGGGCAGGTTGATGCGACTGAGACGGTCGGCTTCGAGTCTGAGGCGATCGTCGCCTTCTTTCCCCGAAGCGATCTTGACTGCGACGTTCTGCTGGTCTTCGTCTACGGCCATGAACACTGTGCCCTGGCCGCCCTCACCCAGACGAGCTTTCAGAATGTAGCGTCCCAGAATTGGGGTTCCCAGTTCAATTTCCCTCACGGGTCGCAACTCCCGACTCGGTTCGAAGCCAATGTTTGAGGGTGGAAACGACTATGCTGATGGCGACCTTGTTGCTCCCCCCCTCGGGGATGATAAGATCGGCGTACCTCTTGGTGGGCTCTACGAAGCTCAAGTGACTGGGTCGCACTGTTTGCATGTACTGGTCCACGACCCGGTCCATCGTCCGGCCTCGCTCCTTGGTATCACGCATCAATCGTCTGACCAGGCGAATATCGTCGTCGGTATCGACGAAGAGCTTTATGTCCATCATCTTCCGCAACTCCTTGTCCCAGAAGATGAGGATTCCCTCGACGATGATAATCTCGGCCGGCTCGATGAGCTCGTACTCGCCAGTCCGTGCAGATGTCTTGAAGGAATATAGGGGTTTCTGCAATTGCTCTCGATTCTTGAGCCTTCGGACGTGGTCTCGAACCAGGGAGAATTCCAGTGCGTCAGGGTGGTCGAAGTTGTGTTTTCGCCGTTCTTCGATGCTCAAATGTGACAGATCCCGGTAGTAAGAGTCCTGGTCCAGAATCGCAACCTTGTCACGGCCGACAGCCTTCACGATCTTCTCTGCAACGGTGGTCTTCCCCGAACCTGTACCCCCGGCAATTCCGATGACGATGGGACACGAGAATGTGGAGCTCATTTTGCCTCCAGGGGCGAACAGACCAGTTGGAGTGATGTGAATTGGCCATCCTGGTCTTTCCCCTTTATGCCGGTAACGACGAATCCAGGTGGGCAGGAGATCCGAAACGGGTTCCCTTCTCCACTCCCGGCAGCAGAGGAGAAATGTGCGGAAGTCCCAACGCTGATTTGCTTTTTTGCAACGGTACTAACCAGTTGAGCGACGGTCATTCCCCCGAACCTCTCGGCGTTGGCAGCGGTCTGACACTCTTTGCAGGCTACTTCGGCTGCACCGGATTTGTGCATCTTCGCCATGGCCCGTTTCGAATTGGATATCATGGTCTCGTCCACCGGAATGCGGGTCACTTCGGTCCCATCAATCTGCACTGCTAGGAACAGTTCCTGCAACGGGATCCCGCTGGGAAACGCCTTCTCCTTGCCCAACTCAACCATGTATTCGCCACGCTCCACCGCTACGTACATCTCCTCGGACCAGATGATGCGCTTGTCTTTCGATGTTCTGTGGAGGGTGAAACGGATCCAGTAGATCCCGCCCAGCGGAGTTCCGGCTGGGTCATTCATGACCCCCGAGAAGACCAATGTGCGCTCAGGCACCACCGCTGACACCGGACTCGCCGACACGAGGAAGGAAAGCACCAGAAAACCCTGAATCACTCGTCGCATGTGCGGCACCCCTCAATACTGGAATGTCTAGCGCCAGTGCACCAGGAATCCAGCAGTAGCTTGCCAGTTGAAAAACCGCGTCTCATCTTCACCGTTGCTGACCGAGGTGAAATTGCTCCAGTACAATCCACTCTCAGCGAACAAGCGGAATCTACGGGACATGTTGTGCTGCGCCCCAACTCCAAAACCATAGTACAGGCCACCCCTATTCCCAGGGCTAGCGTTGGAATCGTTGGAGAAGTAACCGGAATAACCGATGGTCCCCCGGGCGTAGAGCTGGTTACTGGTCAAATCATTTCCCAAGAAGCAGCTCTTGATGCCCGCACCGATGTTCAACATCCCATCGGATTCCCGCGCGTTGTAACTCTGTCCTCCGACCTCTTCGATTTCCAGGAACCAATACATGAGTTCGGCTGTGAGATAGAACCAATTGGCGAGTCGGTACTGCCCCTCAACGCCAAACCCGTACCCCATCCGCATGTTGAACTCAGCCTCTCCGCCCCCTTTCAAGTCGGCAGTCATGACGTTGTAGGGCATAAGGCCCACCTTCAGACCCAAACCGTACGGATAGATGTTGTTCTCTTTCTGCACGGGTCTGGGGGTGGGCTGGGACGGGCGGGTTCCAGTCGTAGAGGTCCGGCTGGGCTTCGTCCGAGTATGCTTGCCTGTGGTAGACGTTCGAGTCGCTTTGGTCTTGGTCGAAGTTCGGGTAGCTTTGGGTCGAGTTTGACTGGGCGAGCGGCTCGTCTGCCCTGCCGTCCCACGACTCGTCGAAGACTGACTCCGAGTAGACTTCGTTGAGTTTCCGGTACGCTTGTTTCTCGTCTCTTTACTGCTCTTGGAACGCTTCGTCTTCTTTTCGTCGTCATCATCCGATGAACGACTGGACTCGGTCGACCGAGTCCCCATCGTTCGGACGCCGTCGCTGGAGGTGGTCGTCCGAGTCGGCGTCCGCTGCGCCCAAGACTCCCCGGCAAAAAAGATCAGAGCCACGACTAGAGCCGCTGGAGGAAGTCGGGATATTTTCGTTTTCATAGGACCCTCCTTTGCTGCCGATTCAGCGCCGAGGAGTCTACCATAGGGCGATTTGTGCGTCCAGACGAGACTGCGAGCAACTGGCCCTCAACACCCTTGACGGCTGACCACTCCGTCGCCACGAGTTCCCTTCGTTACCCAGAGATAGGATCGCCCCCGGGGCCCATCAACTCAGCGGAGCTCAGTCTCGGACGTTGATTCCCTCCCGACTGCGGACTGGATGACGGCGGTTTGGGTCACCATGTTGTACTTGATTGCACGATCCTGTTTGCTCTTTGGCCGCGATATGCCGTGTGCCGACGACGAGCATTGGTTGAAAAAGGGCAACCAACGTGGTAATCATTTGAGGGTTTTTGCGTGCAAAGAGAACAAGGAGACAGGCCGATGGCTGACAACATGATACATATTGAGTTCCCCGACGGCAGCGAGAAGGATTTTCCCGTGGGTGCGACGGCGCGAGATGTGGCTGAGTCCATCTCGAGTGGTTTGGCTCGAGTGGCTGTGGCAGCGCAGTTGAACGAGCGCATGCTGGATATGGACCGTCCCCTGGAGGAAGGTGGCAAGATTCGCCTGCTGACCTTCAACGATGCCGATGGGCGAGAGGTCTTCCATCACTCATCTGCCCACCTCCTGGCACAGGCAGTCACAGAACTCTTCCCGGATGCGAAGCCGACCATTGGCCCCCCGGTTGACGAAGGATTTTACTACGACTTCGACCACCCTCCGTTCACCCCCGATGATCTGGAGAAGATCGAGGGGCGGATGAAGGAGCTGGTTAAAGAGAATCTCACTATTGAGCGAGTCGAGTTGACTCGGGAAGAGGCGTTGGAGCTGTTTGCCGATAACCCTTACAAGGTTGAGATGATCGAAGCGATGGATGATGATGCGCAGATCTCGGCCTATCGCCAGGGCGATTTCATCGACCTGTGCAGGGGACCCCACGTTGCCAGGACCGGGGCATTGAAGGCCGTCAAGGTATTGAAGGTTGCCGGCGCATATTGGCGAGGGGACGTGGAAAACGCCCAGTTGCAGCGCATTTACGCCATCACCTTCCCCGACAAGAAGTTGTTGAAGAAGCACATCTTGATGTTGGAGGAGGCTCGCAAGCGAGACCACCGACGCATTGGCCGAGAGTTGGATCTCTTCTCTTTCCAGCCGGAAGGTCCCGGGATGCCGTTCTGGCACAACAACGGGATGATCATTCGGGAGCGAATCATCAACTACTGGCGGAAGCTCCACCGCCGAGATGGCTACGAGGAGATCTCCACGCCCATCATCCTGGATGAGAGTTTGTGGCATCGCTCCGGTCACTACGGGCACTACAAAGAGAACATGTATTTCACCGCCGTGGACAAGCGTGACTTCGCCATGAAGCCCATGAACTGCCCCGGCGGGTTGCTGGTCTACAAGTCGAACAAGTACTCTTTCAGGGACCTTCCGGTGCGAATGGCTGAGTTGGGCTTAGTCCACCGCCACGAGATGTCCGGGGTGCTCCACGGCCTCTTCCGGGTGCGCTGTTTCACCCAGGACGATGCGCACATTTACTGCACTGAAGAGCAGCTCACCGAGGAAGTCATCGGCGTGGTTCGGCTCGTCTTCGAAATGTACCGTACGTTTGGCTTCGAGGACGTCATGGTGGAGTTGAGTACTCGTCCCGCCAAGCGAATCGGAGCTGAGGAGGTCTGGGACCGAGCGGAAGATGCGCTGAGAAGGGCCCTTGCGACAGAGGGAATCGACTACCAGTTGAATCCCGGCGACGGCGCCTTCTATGGTCCGAAAATCGACTTTCATATCAAGGACTGCATGAATCGGTCTTGGCAGTGCGGGACGGTTCAAGTGGACTTTTCCATGCCTTCCGAGGAGCGGTTCAACGCCACCTATGACGGCAGCGACGGCAATCGGCATCAGGTGGTCATGGTCCACCGAGCCATCCTGGGTAGTCTCGAACGTTTCATGGGCATTCTCATCGAGCATTTTGCCGGCAAGATGCCGCTTTGGCTTTCCCCGAGACAAGTTCGCATCATTCCGGTGAGCGAAGCGTTCGAGTCTTACGCTTCGGAGGTCAACCGAAAACTCGTGGAGGCCGATCTGCTGAGCGAGTTGGACCTTCGAAACGAGACCATGGGGAAGAAGATCCGAGAAGCACAGCTTGACCGTGTGAACTATCAGGTGGTTGTGGGCGGTCGAGAGGAGGAGGAAGGCACGGTCTCCGTTCGAACTCGAGGCAATCGCCAGTTGGGTTCCTTGAACGTGGATGATTTCCTGGCGATGTGCCGCAAGGAAATCGACGAACGAGCGATCACTGGAGAGTGATATGAGTCCTCTTGATTCCCATCTTGAGTCCCTGGCGTCTCAACGCTTGCTGGACCGTCTGGACAACCGCATGGGGCATGCCCTGTTTGTCGGCGCCTGGCTTCCTGAGGTCGCATTGGACCTGGCGAACAAAGGCCTGACCATTACCCTCGTGGAGTCCCGGAAGGAAGCCATTGACCGGTTCCTGGCCGTTTTTTCAGCCCACCGGATGGACAACAGCGTCAGCGTTGATTCGAGACCCTACAGCCTCATTGAGTTTCAGGGAAGCTCCTACAATGCGATGGTATTTCGTGACTCCATCCCGGAAGGCATGCCCCCGGCGCTCTTCTTCAAGAAGGTTCGCCGAGAATTGAAGGCGGGGAGCAATCTCTACCTCAATGCGAGACTTCGCCCCGACGTCGAAGCGACTCTCCCGGAGAAGGTCAGGCCCATCGTAGCCCTGGCCCAGTCGAAGCTTCGATCCATGGGCATTCTTCCCGGCTCCACCCTGCCCACGGAGGGAGAGCTTCGCGCAGCCGCTGACACCTACCTGGGGTTCATTGAGAACATTCCACTGACAGTTGCATTGGCACCCCTTGGTCGCTTCCCATGGTTGGAGTCGAAGATTCCCGACCGCCTTCTTCGAGAGTTGATCCATCTGGATAGCGCCCTTTCAAGCCACGGTTCCCTTCGCCATCTGGCGTCCCACTCCCTCCTGGTTTTCTCGAAGAACAAGGATTTCGGCAGAGTCTTTCGGATTTAGAGAGAGTTTTTTTCGCCTAGAGAACTTCCATCCAGAATCCAGGCTTGCTGCTCCACGGTTGAACGGGATCGGCTCGATTACAGCGCTTCGATGTGGGCGATGATTGAGGTGTATCCAAGTTCTCGGTAGAACTCATCGACAAAGAATTGCCAAACGATATTGGGGGGAAGAAGTGGGGTAAACCCCGATACGTTGAACTCGGGAATGGGGAAGTTCACCAGCGTATTCTCCGCAAAGCTGTCGAGGATAGCGGGCAGGAGCATCCCTTGCACGATCATGGTGAGAACCCCTTCGGCTCCCTGCAACCCTTCGGAGACGTAGGTCACCTGCATCACCGCCGGGTCAATGGCACCCACGCCCAAGACCACTTCTGGTCCGGAGGGACCTTGCTCCACGACAATGTCGGCCTCGGCGACCATGCTCACAAACATGCCAATGGAAACCGGCTGCCCCAGCATGTTCATGTTGAGTTGGACGTACAGGTCACCGACCTGCATCTGCAGTTGGTCGTCTCCATTGCAGGAGGTGATGATCGGAGGCAGGAAGAAGTCGGTGGTGGCCGACAGGTTCGAGATTCCCAACTCGCTGAGACTGGAGATGCCAAATCCCTCGAGCATGGACGGGTCGATGAACTGATCCACGGGCACAGAGACACTGAGGAGGCCGGAGTTCCAAGCGGAGAAGAGCATCTGGTTGAGCATGTCGTCGAAGACGCCAATATGGGCCCACTCGTCTTGATCCAGGATGAACTCTTCGGGAAGCCAATTCAGGCAGGAAGCACGACCGATGGATCCCAGCGTGTCGTGAGACACGTTCTTGGGGGCCAGGATAGCCGGGTCGAGCCGAATCGTGACTCCAGACTCGTCGAACTCCAGTTCCTGAAGGACGGTGGTCAAGAAGAGGGAAACTGGGGGAGCAGTTGGATCCAGTGGGTTTGGAATGTCGAGGTTCGTTTCGAGGGCCAGTTCGTCCAGGAAGGAGGTGGTAATGGAAGTGATCTGGTCAGAGATCATGGTCATCGCGGTGTCTTCAAGAATTTCGACGTAGCCATCAACAAACCAATCGATGAGCCAATCAAAGAGCCACCCGAGGATCCCGTCGATGTCGACATCCAATCCATAGATGGCGATGAAGTTGTCGGATTCCTGCATGCTGATCTGGCCGTTCTGAGCCGAAATATCGAGCCCGAGGTTCAACTCCACATCATGCACTGTGACGTCCCCGGAGACGTCCGGGCACAGGTCGATAAAGAGGATCTTGCAACTGCCGATGGCTTGCACGTCGATCTTGATGTTGTGCAAACGGGCCTCTGCCTGCATGCCCCCTGGTCGAGGGTAAATGGAGACCATCGGCGGATCATAGTAGAAGGGTCCGACATAGACCTTGTAGGGACCTGACTGGACCACGGGATTTGGAATGAAGGAGCCCAAATCGATGGTTTGAATGGCCATCTCAAGGATCGTGGAGAGGTTGTCTGGCTGACTGTAGTTGTGGGGGAACCGGTCGAAGAACTCCTTCCCCAGGTGGAAGAGGAGGCCATCGTGAATGGTGGAGTTTGCCGGGTCGTTGATATCGCTCTTGTGCCACACGGGGGAGTAATAGTAGGACTGAACGTGAAGGGTCTTGAAGCCAGAGGGGTCTTCTGCAAGCGCCACGATGAAGTTCAGGCCTTGCTGCGAGCTGATGACGAAGCTGAAGTTCCCTTCTGAGTCCAGGGGAACGTGCTGTCCATTGATACTGAAGTCCTCTACACCAGAGACCTCGTCGATGACATAGCCCTGGACAGCCACGGCGGGCTTTCCGTTCAAGGTGACCCCTCTGCCGGGGGTTTCGATAACGATAACGGGACCGTAGCCATCAACGGTGACTTCCGCCACGCCACAGACATTGGGTGCGTTGCCGAGGCAGGCATAGAATTCGAAGGTTCCTTCGGTTTCAAACTTGTATCTGTTCTCGCTCATGAGAACGACGTCGGGGTGATTGGGTTCGTAGTAGATGGGGAGAATTTCCGCATCCTCCACCATGTTCCCATAGGCGTCAACAGCGGTGGGCACGAATTCCACAGCCTCGAACATCTTGTACATGGGCTTGTCAGGAACCTTCGCCAGGGTCACCGAAGCAGCGGGTGCGTTGAAGATATTGAGGGCTTGCGGGTTCAGATCAAACAACTCCCAATCGTACCCCTGGGGCACACAGACGACCTGATAGGAACCCACCGTCGTCCCGGAAACCTGGAATCCATCAATGGTGAGTCCTGGTGCCAGAAAGACGGACAGGGGGAAGTCCGGAACCACGTTGTTGTACGCATCGAAGGCCTGGCAAGTCACCGAGGTGTGATCGCCGGCCATGATGGTGTTGTCGGCGAGGGTGGTCACGATGCGCCGCGGGACGTTCCACCCGACGTCCAACTTTTCCGGCGTCAAGTCGCTGAGTTGGGACACGGGGTCCACGCAGGTGACCTGATAGCTTCCGGCCTTCACTGCGATGATCTTAGAGCCGTAGATATCCAGGCCGATTCCCGGGTTGGCGACCACCATTGCGGCATTGTCGACAACGTTTCCAAATTCGTCTTTCAACGTGCATGTAGCGTAGACCGTGTCCCCGGCTTCTGCGCTGTTGGTGGACAACTGGGTTTGAATCGTGGCGGCCGAGCCAGCAGTAACCTGAATCTTCACCGGAGTGGGGTCAACGACCTCACCATCTGCCCAAACGGCAGCGCAGGCCACCTTGTAAAGTCCGACCTTCTTG
Organism: uncultured Pseudomonadota bacterium; assembly: GCA_937876385.1. Taxonomy (GTDB): domain Bacteria; phylum Myxococcota_A; class UBA9042; order CAIXZC01; family CAIXZC01; genus CALFHQ01. The sequence continues at coordinate 7,401 of CALFHQ010000274.1, read as the reverse complement.
AAGGTCACGTCAAGGTCCTCGACGTCCACTTCAGCGGGTCCCCAGAGTTGCAGGTAGGTGTTATAGGAACCGTCTGGAAGTCCTTGAACCAGGCATTCGAAGCCAAGGGGGACTCCGGCCTTGACGCTATTGGCAATGGAGTACGTGCTCACAAAGACTTGGGCCCCTTCATCCTTGGGAATATCGAGGGGGATCGTTCCATCCGGGGTATCGACTGCGTCCAGAAGGGCATCCCCCTGAATGTCGGCGTGGCCCACCAATTCGGGTTCCACGCCGTCTAACATGTTGCCGTCCACGGTTGCCAGCTCGGACTGGCCATCTTCCAGGCTTCCATCAATGGCCTGGACATCTGCCTGTCCCTTGCCATCGCTCTCCACGACCACTTTTCCGCCCTCTGAGCAGCTCATGGCCAACAGCAGGAAGAAAACCCCAGCAAACGCCGTGTAATTTTTCATAAAATAGCCTCCCTGAACGTACCGCGAGCCATTGTATCTCGGGAGGGTTGAAAGATCCAACACTATCCCTCGTCCCGCACGATTCGGAGGGGGTCGGGGCTTCCAGCTGTTCTTGGGGCCTCAGCGGCTCTCTCCTATGGCTACGCTTTGACAATTTCTTGCATGTCTGCTATAGACCAGTGTTCATGCGGACCCCTGCGTCGAGGTGGCGCCAGTTTCCGACACAGTGATTGGAGGCCTTGAATGAATAAGACCAATTGGATTCTCTCCCTTGTGGCAGTCGCAGTCCTCGCCTTTGTTGGCGGATACATTACGGGGAATGCTGGAAGCGACGAAAATGTTGAACCAATCTCCGCAGACAAGCTTGCGAAGTTTCCCGAAGTGGCCCCAGGGGCAGAAAACTGCCCGTCAAAGGGACCGGATCACGCCAAGGTAACCATTGTGGAGTTCACCGATTTCCAATGCCCCTTCTGCAGCCGAGTGGTTCCCACGATGGAGGAGCTCTTGGAGAAGTACGAGGGTGACATCAAAGTGTACGTCTGCATGAACCCCCTCCCGTTCCACAAGAGAGCCTTTCCGGCAGCGCTGGCGTATCTTGCAGCCAATCGCCAGGGAAAGGGGATGGAGATGCACGATGTCCTCTTTGAGAACAAAGCGAACCTTGAAGACGAAGACCTGAAGTTCTATGCCAAGGAGATGGGACTCGACATGGTGCAATTCGAGAAGGACATCGCCGACAAGGAACTCGAAGCCCAGGTCAAGGGAATGCAGGTTACAGCGGCAGCTTTGGGCGCATCTGGAACTCCGGCGTTTTTCATCAACGGCGAATTCCTGAGTGGTGCCCAGCCCGTGGACAAGTTCTCTGCGGTCATCGACAAGGAGCTTGAGCGAGCCAACAAGCTGGCGAAGCGAGATGTCCCCGTAGAGAAAATGCACGCCATCTTGTCCTGGAAGGCGATGGAAGGAAAATACCGGAACTTCATTTTTGAAGGAAAGACGGCAGAAGTCCCCAAAGAGAAGCCTCCCTTTGATAAGAGAGTAAGAAACATCCCCATCGGCGACTCCCCCCGCAAGGGCACTGGCGAGGAAGTCGTCTTGACTGAGTTCTCCGACTTCCAATGCCCCTACTGCTCCCGGGTTGCTCCCCTCGTAGAAGAAGTACAGGCTCACTACGGCAACCAGGCAAGCTTGGTCTTCAAGCAGTTCCCTCTGGGATTCCACGACAACGCCACAAACGCTGCCATGGCAGCCCTGGCCGCCGGAAATCAGGGCAAGTTCTGGCAGATGCACGACATCCTGTTCCAGAATCAGAAGGCTCTCCAGTTGGACAAACTCATGGAATATGCTGCCCAACTTGGTCTGGACATGGAGAAGTTCAAGGCAGATATGGAATCCGAAGCGCTCAAGGCCCGAGTTGACGAAGACATGAATTTGGGCAAGCGCAACGGCGTGGGTGGAACCCCGACCATTTTCGTAAACGGCCGAAAGTATGACGGCCCCCGCGAAGCTGACAAGATGATTGAGATTATTGACAAAGAGATCTTGAAGAAGTAGCCCCAGCCAAGCTATCCTTTCGTAGCAACGATTGAATCAGCGACAAGTAGAATCAGAGTTCACAGGCGTTGGAGACTACTGCCTCGAACGCTGCATCAACCCAAGGCGACTAAATGCTCATCAAGTTCCCGAAACCGTTGGTTGTTGTGAGTCAGTGCCTGGGTTTTGAGGCCTGCCGACCCGATGGAGAGTTGTTTCGCTCGCAATCCGTGGAGAAGCTCTCCCGCTGGGTGAACTTCATCCAGGTATGCCCTGAGCTGTCCCTCGGTTTGGGAGTTCCTCGAGATCCCGTACGCGTGGAGACCCACGAGAACGGGTTGCGCTACATCCAGCAAAACACGGGGCGGGATATCACAGAGGACCTGGATCAATTTGCCCACTCGTTCCTGGACGACCTCCCTGAAGTGGACGGCTTCATCATGAAGAGCCGGTCACCCAGTTGTGGATTGAGAGACATCGCCGTCTACGCAGGTTCGGTGCCGGTACAAGCGGGAACTCGAACAACCAGCCTGTTGGGAGAGTTGATTGCCAGTCGCTTTCCGGACCTTCCTCGAGAGGACGAAGGTCGTCTTACCAACTACCGGCTCCGCGAACACTTTCTGGCGTGGCTGTTTGCCCACGCAGAGCTTCGGGAGGCTCGCGAAGTTGGAACGCTCCACGCCCTGATTCAGTTCCACGCCCGCCACAAGTATCAACTCATGGCGTGCAGCCCCAAGCGAAGCAAGGAGTTGGGCCACATCGTGGCCAACCACGACCAGAAGACCCCCCAAGCGGTCTTTTCTCAGTACGAAGAAGCCTTGGGGCAAGCCATGAAAGTGGCTCCCAGACTGGCTGCCAACGTGAACGTCCTGATGCACTGCATGGGATACTTTTCGAAGCTACTGTCGGGAAAAGAGAAGCGCTACTTCCTCGAAACCCTGGAAGACTACAAGGAGAGGAAGGTGCCCGTGAGTGTCCCGGTAGGCCTTCTGAAATCCTGGATCGTTCGATTTGGGGAACCCTACCTGGAAGGGCAGTCCTACTTCTCTCCCTATCCAGAAGAGTTGGCGAGCGTCGTCGGCACCGGCAGGGTACGAAAGCCCGGCCGGAAACGGTAGAGCCCCAACTCTCCACACGCGCTATTCCTTCGCTTTCTCCGGCCTCGGCGGGCCATTCTCGGCAGCCCTGGATGCAGCATCAAGGCCATCGTAGGCATCGACAATGCGGGCAACCAACGGATGCCTGACAACATCCCGTGAATACAGCCGTCGCACCCCGATTCCCTCAATTTCCCCCAACAATTCGGCAGCATGGAGCAGCCCTGATTGCTTGTCAGGGACGAGGTCGACCTGGGTTGTATCGCCGGTGACCACCGCCTTAGAGTTGAAGCCCAGACGGGTCAAGAACATCTTCATCTGCTCGGGGGTCGTGTTCTGCGCTTCGTCGAGGATCACGAAGGAATCGTTGAGGGTTCGCCCTCGCATGAACGCCAGGGGAGCAATCTCAATGGTGCCCCGCTCAATGAACTTGCGGACTCGCTCCACATCGACCATGTCTTCCAGGGCATCGTAGAGGGGGCGCAGGTAGGGATTGACCTTTTCTGCAATGTCTCCAGGAAGAAACCCCAGCTTCTCTCCCGCTTCCACCGCAGGTCGGGTGAGCACGATTCTCTTGAACTCCCGGTTGAGGAGAGCGCTCATGGCCATGGCCACGGCGAGGTACGTCTTGCCGGTTCCAGCGGGTCCGATGGCAAAGACGATGGTGTCCTCCCGGATGGAGTCGACGTACTCCTTTTGTCCTTCGCTTTTAGGAGAGATCTGTTTTGAAGAGGAGGGAATGGAGATGGTATCCATGAACACCGCAGGAACATCCGCCTGGCGGTTGTTCATCACCATGTCCAGGGTCTTCTGGATGTCTTCCTTGTAGATGGTGTATCCCCGGGACACCAGCCCGTGAAGTTGGTCCATGACTCGTTGCGCCAGGTCCACTGCATCGGGCTCACCGCTGAAAATGAACCGATTGCCCCGATTGGATATCCGGGCACCGACTCGCTTTTCAACCATCTTCAGATTGGCGCCGCGCTCACCGATGAGCATTCGAGCGGCCTGAGGGCTATCCACTTCCAATTGCCCCGAAGTTCTCTTCTTCTGGTTTCCGTTCTCGCTGAGGTCTGAGCCTTTGGTCATACACGGGTCCTACGGTCGACGGTTTGGGTGTCGAGGTTTAGGGTCCATCGTCAGGGTCTACCACCCGAATTCCCCACCGGGCATCGCACAGTACGATGAATCGGCGGGCCTCTGCTTCCGCTATGAGTCCCAAGTCCACCGCTCCCTTCAGGCTCTCTGGACAGGACATATTCTGCATATAGAGCACCTGGGCAGCGTCTTGAACTCGGTTGTGTATGGACTCTTGACGGGCCTGATGGAACACGGCGACATCCACGGAACGTTCTGAGACAAGCAGCTTGATCAGACCCGGACGATTCACTCCCAGCCCGACGATCACGGCAACAATCACCAGTGACCAGAAGAGCTGCATGAGAATAGGAACTATCTTGCTGGGCTTGCGGGTGTCTTCCCCTTCGGCGGTGACCAGCTTCACCATGTACTTCTTTTGCAGAGTGTACATCGCCCGGTAGGTGGAGAACATATCCAGTCCTGCAGTTCTAGCAACCTGCCGAAGGGGTCGCTTCCCGTCCACATAGTAGTAGACCACCCGCTCGTGGGCGCCCAGATCTGGGTCCACCTTGTCTGAGAACAGGGGGTTTCCCTCCTCTTCCCCTTCCCGAAAGAGCTGATCGAGAAAGGCACGGTCCTTCTCGTACACTGCTCGCACCGAAGGAATCCGCTTCTGCAGTGCGGGCCACTCTCGAGTCCGCCGTTCACCTTCCTTGAGCAGGAAGGGAACCGGAATGGGAGGCATCCACGGGTTGGGCTTGGGCTGTTCGTTCAAAAGGGAGACTCGGATTCCAACCAGTCCAAACAGGGGCAGAACCATCTCCCGAGCGTGAAGATCCACAAACTTCCGCAACACATCGGCGGAGACGTACTTCTTCTCCACGAGGACCTGCTCCGGTGAGCGGTCCTTCTTTCGAGCAATTCGAAGGGCTCGCATGACTCGAGCCCTTGACACCGTGCCTCCATCGACCAGGAAATCGCCAATGGGCCACTCCTTCCCTTCCGGGGTCTCCACGGCGACGATCTTCCCATCGTCGAAGTGCAGCCGGTTTTCTCCATCAGAGGTCTTTACCGAGAGCACACCGGTCTTTTTCTTGGCATACATGAGCTTCAGAATGCCGGCGAAGGTCATCGGTTTCTTATCTTGTTGGCTCATTGGTCCCTTACCTCCACGAGTAGATATCGATGAGGGCCAGGAAGTAGACCACAAAGGCCATCAGAGCCCAAAAGGATGCACCCAGCACCGACGTCTGACTTGCCGAGGCCACGCTGTACGAAACCAGGGCGGAGACCACCGGGAACAAGAAAATTGCCAACAAGGCCACCGAGAGCCCCCCGAGGAACAGCAGCCCTCGAAGCGGCCTCCCACGAAGGAAATGGCCGGCGCCAGGCACAAGAAATGTAGAGACGACTTCGATTCTTCTACGCTTGTCTCGACTTGAATCGATGCGCTTCTCCCGCAACCAGGTTTCTTTTGGGTCGACATAGGAACTGCGCAGCTTGTAATAGGTGCACTCCTGACACAATCCAGTCCCAGCAAACTCCGGGAGACATCGGGCGCAGTGGATGGCGTTGCACTTGATGCAACGGGACGACGGCTTGATGAACCGGCGCAACACGGTGAGGAGCAAGAGCAGAAGAGCAAGGCCACCAGTCAGAGGCCACATCATCCGAGCCCCCATTCCCCCCATCAACAGTTTGTGCGCCACAAAGAAGTGGTTTCTGTCTTCGGGGTTCAGCGTGGCCATGAATCGAGACGGGATGGCGGGCATCATGAGTTCTCGGTTGATGCCGAAATCCTTCAAATTCCCGTCCTTTGCGTAGTGGCTCTGGTCTTCGTAGTCTGAGACCAGCACGGGGTTCGTGTCAGACGCCTCTACCAGGAGATTCCGAGCACCAGCTTCTTCTTCGAGAACCGACAGAAGCTTGCTCTTGTTGTACAACGCCTCGGTCATGCCGGGATGCAGTGCGAGGGCCTCTTCGTACAGTCTCTGGGCAGATTGGAACTGATCCAGCCCCGCATCGGGATTGCTCATGGAGCGGGCCTTTCGGCGCACACCAGTGACAAACTCGACGTTCCCCAGGGCAACCAGAAATAGAGGCCGATAGGCTCTCGGGGCTCGCTCCAGTTGAGCGGCCACTTCCTTGTACACCGGGTTGGTGGCGCGGTCGGGGTCATTGAGATCCCGAACCTTTGAATGGATCAATGCATAGGCCACGGCGACAGAGGGGGCCCCTTTCTCCAACGCAGCCTCCAGCCCCTTACGCTGGGAAGCGCCGCACTCGCCCTGGACGCACCGGTAGGCCAACTCCTCGTTGCTCCCCGGGAAATTCAGCGAACTGACCACCGCTCCGTTCATCCACGGCCAGGAGGCCAGGAAAACCAGCAGGACTCCGATGAGTATGCGCTCATTTCGCGACGAATAGAGCCACAGCGCTCCCCACCAGACCAGAAAGAGGATCACCAGACCGGCATCCAGCAGGAAGGGGATAAACAGCAAGAAGACCCCCAGGAAGGTCCGCTGCCAGCCAGCCATGGGGAGGTGGATGAGATGCGAAATATCATGCCCCAGCAGAGGTACATGCTTGAGCAGGAGGATCAACGAGAACAGGAGCAGCACGAGAATTCCAGCACCCCACAGCACGCTCAGTGTGCCCAAAACGAAACCGTGGCGAGCCGGCAGGTAGGTCATGGTATGTCTCATTCCCTGAAAGTACTCTCCAACGAGTTCCCCTACCCGGCCCTTGTCCAGAGCCCAGATGGAGTTGCTTCGGTGGAAGTAGAAGTCAGGGAGATCCCGGGACAGGGATTCGGCAGAATCCAACAACTTCAGGGCGGTCTCCGATTCCGACGGATTGTTCACCATCAGGTTCTGGGACATGTAGGCGAGGGAAGCGGAGATAGAGATCAGGTTCGAGACGCCGGTGGCCGGTTGCGCCTTCTTGAGTTTGTCCAGGTTCACCAACATCTCCGAGTATTGCCCGGAGCGGAAGTTGTGAATGATCTCAAGCCACAAGGGCACAAGGAGGCTGACGGCTGGGTCCCCCAGAGGCCGAACAGCCTCTTCCATGATGGGCGGGGGCTCTGTCGGGGAAGCCTGTGTTGAAGTCCCCAGAAAGAGGCTCAAGACAAGCACGAACCCTGCGTAGCGCAATCCAGCGGTCATCAACTTACCCTTCCTGTTTGGGCTGGAGTTTCTCTTGAACCGAGACTCCAATCTCCTGGTACCAACGCA
>CALFHQ010000273.1 GCA_937876385.1 uncultured Pseudomonadota bacterium | reverse complement strand
ACTTCAAGTTCGTCGAACGCGCTGGGAAGAATGTGAAAATTCGCTATTCCCACAAGTTGGACGAAGCGCTGGACTAGAGGAATTGTCATGGTTGCGCGACTGAAAGAACGATACGACAAAGAGATCAGCGGGAAGCTCATGGAAGAGTTCGGTTACACGAACCCCATGCAGGTGCCCCGTGTGACGAAGGTGGTTGTGAACATGGGACTGGGTGAAGCCATCCAGAACCCGAAGATCATCGAGTCGGCTCAAAGGGAACTGGCAGCCATCACAGGGCGAAAGCCCGTGGTGACCCGAGCTCGAAAGTCCATTGCGACGTTCAAGCTTCGTGAAGGGATGCCCATCGGGGCCGCGGTCACCCTCCGCCGTGAAGTGATGTGGGAGTTCCTCGACCGTCTGATGAACCTCGCCCTCGCCCGAGTCCGTGACTTTCGTGGAGTCTCCCCGAAGGGTTTCGACGGGCAGGGAAACTTCTCTATGGGTCTGAAGGAACAGATCGTGTTCCCTGAGATCGACCTGGATAAGGTCGAGAAGGTCAAGGGATTGAATATCACGGTGGTCACGACTGCCAGGACCGATGACGAAGCCCGGAGCTTGTTGAGGCATCTCGGAATGCCGTTCCGGAAGTAGAGGAGGACGACGTGGCGAAGAAAACGTTCATGACGAAGATCGGTGTGAAGCCGAAGTTCAACGTACGATATCGGAATCGGTGTCCACTTTGTGGGCGGCCGAGAGCTTACATGCGCAAGTTCAACATGTGCCGAATATGCTTTAGAACGCTGGCTCTCAGTGGAGAGCTTCCCGGTGTTCGCAAGGCCAGCTGGTAAGGGAGAAGAGCAATGAGTATGACAGACCCGATTGCTGCCTTTCTGACCCGGATTCGCAACGCTCTGGGTGCATCTCACGATGCCGTTGAGTGTCCTGCGTCGAAGGTGAACAAGGAGATCGCCCGGATTCTCAAAGAAGAAGGGTTCATCACGGACTATATGCTGCTGGATGACCGTAAGCAGGGACTCATCCGCATCGACCTGAAGTACATGGATGGGAAGCCTGTGATCGACAAAATCGATCGCACCTCTCGCCCTGGACGCCGGGTATATGTCAAAGCAGACGAGCTTCCCGCAGTGTTGGGTGGCATGGGAATCGCTATTGTGTCGACGTCCGGCGGGATTGTCACCGATAAGCAGGCCCGTGCACAACACGTGGGTGGCGAAGTCCTTTGCACGGTTTACTAGGAAGGAGGACGTACCATGTCTCGAATTGGAAAACAGCCGATTCCCATCCCGGACTCGGTAAAGGTTAGCGTGAAAGACGGCGTGGTCACCGTGTCTTCCTCCGACGGGAAGAAGAAGCTCGAGCAGGCTACTCGCCTGGTCGAGGTGAAGGTGGAAGGCAACGCAGTCATCGTTGAACGAGTGGACGACAGCCGGGATGCTCGCAGCAGCCACGGCCTGTACCGAACCCTCATCGCCAACATGATTGATGGCGTGGTCAAAGGGTGGGAGCGAAAGCTCTCCATCGAAGGGGCCGGCTACAAGGTCGAGCAGCAGGGCAAAAAGCTGATGCTCACCGTGGGCTATACCTATCCACGTGAGTACAACGTTCCTGACGGCGTCGAAGTGAAGGTCGAGGGCAACAACTCCTTGACCGTCAGCGGTTCGAACAAGCAGCTGGTTGGCCAGGTTGCGGCACAGATTCGGTCCGTTCGACCCCCAGACCCCTACCGGGGCAAGGGAATTCGATATTCCGATGAACAGGCCGTTCGCAAGACCGCCAAGGGCAAGGGCTAGGCCCGGCACCTGAGGGTGTAAGGAGGATGACGTGAGCAACAAGATGAATGAAAGAAGGGCAGCGAGACTGCGACGGCAAAAGCGAGTTCGTGGCCACATCCGTGGCAACGCCGAGCGCCCTCGTCTGTGCGTGTTTCGCTCCAACAAGCATATGTACGTCCAGGTCATCGATGACAGAGCTGGAGCGACCCTCGCCTCCGCTTCGAGCCTCGCCAAAGAGATCGTCAGTGGAGATCTCAAGTCGAAGGATGTTGCAGCGAAAGTGGGCGAATTGGTAGCCGCACGATGCGCCGACAAGGGCATCAAGAAAGTGGTCTTTGACCGCAACGGCTTCATCTACAAGAAGAACGGAACGATTGCCACGCTGGCCGACAGTGCTCGAAAAGGCGGGCTGGAATTCTAGGAGGATTCAATGGCGGAGAGAACCTACCAATCGGGCTTCAAGCGTGACAACGCTCGGCGCGAAGAGGAAGACCAGTACATCGAGAAAGTGGTCTATATCAATCGAGTCGCCAAGGTTGTAAAGGGCGGTCGTCGATTCGGTTTCTCGGCTATCGTCGTCAAGGGCGACGGTAACGGCAGCGTCGGCGTGGGAGTCGGAAAGGCCAATGAGGTCCCCGAAGCCATGCGCAAAGCTTCCGAACGAGCCGAACGAAACATGCACAAAGTCGCCATCAAGGACGGCACCATTCCTCACCCCTGCGTGGTGAAGTACGGCGCTGCCCAGGTGGTGCTCCGCCCCGCAGCCCCCGGTACCGGCGTTATCGCTGGTGGCCCCGTGCGTGCGGTGTTGGAAGCAGCCGGCGTTGAAAACATTTTGACCAAGATTATCGGCACCACCAACCCCCACAACGTCGTGAAAGCGACCTTGAAGGCGTTGGACAATCTGGTGTCCCCCGAGTCGATGGCCCGCAAGCGTGGGAAGACCGTCGAGGAAATCATGTCGAGGTAACTACGATGAGCAAGAAGATGAAAGTGACGTATTTCAAGAGTGCCATCGGCGGAACCAAAGTACAGCGCGCCTGTGTTCGCTCGCTGGGCTTCAAGCGGTTGAACCAGACCCTCGAGCTGGACGACACGCCGGTGTTCCGGGGCATGATCAACAAAGTCTCTC
>CALFHQ010000272.1 GCA_937876385.1 uncultured Pseudomonadota bacterium | reverse complement strand
CCTCTTTGGACCACGAATCGAAGGAGAACCCCTTGCCGTCGAGGAGAGGGGAGTAACGAAGGAGGTCGTCGAAGGCATCCAGAAGGAACTGGGCCATTCGAACCGGGTGGGTTCCCTCCAGGCTCGAAAACAACACCGTTCGCTCCTGCTGCCCCTGAAGCCACTCGGCCAGGCGCACAACCCGGGCGACCTCAGATAGAGGCACCAACCCCGATCCCGAAGGAACCTTCTCCACGACTTGCCACAGGTTCAGCCCTACCGGCAGAAGCATCCCCCGCCCCCCCTCCTGGCGAACCCTCTCCATGAGAAGATAGCGCATCTGGCGAACGCCTCGAAGACTGGGGAGGATGACCAGGTGGCCGGCGAGTCCCGTCACTGGGTCTCTGCGAGTCCACAGCTTGTCAACCAGTCGAGAGACAACCGCTTCTTCTCTGGGAACGATGTCGATGGGGTTCATGGGGTCTCCTTGCCAACGTGGCGCCATCATATCAGGCCCAACCGAGCTTTTGAACCAGAGGGTTTGAAAGTTGTGGTTTCCCCCCTCCTTTTTTGACCTGCCCCCTCCCTCAAGGACAATGGACCCGGACTTGAGTTTGCAGGAAAAGGGGGAGTGGATGAGACATGGGTTGAAAGTCGTCCTGGCTGGATTGTTGCTGGTTTTGAGTACGGAGGGTGCATGGGCTCAAATCGTCAACACACAACCCCTCCTCGACAAATCCGAGAAGAAAGGATTCGCTGCCGAATTTACCGGAACCATGGATTGGAGAACGGGCAACACGACCCTGATTCAACTGGGGGGCAACCTCTTCTTGACTGGGAAGTTCCGTCGCAATCGTATCATCTCCAGTTCCAGCATCGAGTGGGGGATGAAGAACGACGTCAACTTCCTGAACTCAATGTTCACTCACTTGCGACACCAGTACAAGATCACGTCGTGGCTCACTTCGGAGGTCTTTGGGCAGGTGTCGAAAAACCAGTTCATGCGGGTCAACCTGCGAGTCCTCGGGGGAGTCGGACCTCGCTTCGAAATCGTGAACACCGACCCCTTCCGCCTGGCTGTCGGAGTCGCTTACATGTTTGAGCACGAAGAAGTGGACACAGCAGACTCGAACACCAACGACACACACCAGACCCATCGAATGTCCAGCTACCTCTCAGTGTCGTGGAAGCTGGACGAAAATCTGTCAGTGGGAAGTTCGACCTTCTTCCAGCCCGCAGTGACCAACTTTCAGGACTACCGAGTGGCCAACGATGAATCGCTGACGGTGTCGGTAACCGATCACCTCGCCGTGAGCCTCTCGTTCCAACTGTGGTACGACAGTCGCGCTCCAGCCTCGGTGGAATCCCTGGATACCGTTACTCTGGGGAAGCTGACCGTCGGCTTCTGATTCCAACCAGCAGACCCAACAACAACAAGACCCAGGCCAGTCCCGGAACGCTCCCCGTGTCGTGGGAGCAACCCGACGAGGAACCTTTGGACTCTGGGGTGGAGGTGACGTCTTCGTTGGAGGCAACTTCGGCCTCAGTGGGTACGTCGGCAGCGTTCTCGACCAACTCCGATGCCTCCACCGTCTCTTCTTGTTCCACAACGTCCTCCCCCTCGACAATCTCCTCTTCCACCACCACCGGAGCGTCTGGATCGGGGTACAGGTCTGGATGCAAAGTAAATTGGACCTTCAGGGCTATTTTTCGTCGAGCCTCAAAGATGCTCTCTTCGTCCAAAGAGAAGGGGGGAGCGTTGATGTCAAAGTTGGCGTTCAAGGGAGCCCCGAAGATGCGGTAGGCCTTCTCAATCTCGTCCCTGGCGTAGTTTTCCAACCCGAGGTTC
>CALFHQ010000271.1 GCA_937876385.1 uncultured Pseudomonadota bacterium | reverse complement strand
ACTCCCCCTCTGGGGCGAATACCTGATGGTCTCCGTAGCAGCGCAGGCTGTGGCGTATCCAGAGCCGTATCTGCGTCAGCTCCGGTTGAAACTGGTGTCCTACCTCTTTCGCGATCCACCCTCCGCAAGGCCCAAGAAGCGGGAGCGAAGTGTGTACTCGGATGGCTATCTGCGCCTGGAGGCCTATGGATCCTACTTCGACTTGGGGTCCTCTGCGGTGCTGTTACATCAGAGTCAGCCGTATGGAGGGGGAGGTACGGCGAGCTACGTGAAAACCGGCGAGCTGAAGTTCGGCCTCTCCGTCGGTGCCAGCTACAACTACTGGGAGGACTTGGTCGTCTTGCCCATTCCGGATCAGTGGATGGTCAGAGTGTCCGTGTGGATTGGGGGCTAGCTATTGTCGGGCAGGAACCTCGTGGGGAGGGCCGGTATCCGGTGATGGTCTTGGACCATTCAGGCCATCAAGTTCTTACACCACTTCCTGGGACTCTATCCAGATGGCTCGGTGTCTCTTTGTTGTTGACAGGTTCCGAGGCCCGAGCGCAGATTGGTCGGGTAGGGCGGGGGCTGACGAAGAGGCCCCCTTCCCCCACGGACCGACAACGACTGCAATGGATTAAGGGAGAGGTGAAGCCATGGTGACAGTGAAGACGATGAGAACCGCGTTCTTGGTGATCGGGCTGCTCGTGCTCTCGACCTCGGCTGCCCTCGCCGGCGAAGTCGAGGTGCTGCTCGGCATCTCCACGGACTTCGAGAAGCAGGAGCTGACCCTCCAGGTTGCAAGCTCAGGTTGTACAGCGAAGGGTGACTTCCTCTTCGAGTACAAGGACGGGGTTCTTACCATCAGCCGCACGAAGAAGGACGAGTGCAAGGCGATGGAGAGCGTAGTCAGCCTGACCTACACTTTGAAGGAAGCCGGTATCGAGGCGAACAAGCCCTTCCAGTTGGGCAACAAGCTCATCGTAAACCCAATGCTGGCCAAGGTTCGCTAGAGGTTCTGGAGGTGCAGCAGCTTTGGAAGCTGACCTCGTGGTGCACCCTCGGCGGGGGAAGGGTGGCGAAGCACCGCTTCGCCGGAAAGGGGGGCTTGCGAGCAACCAACGAACGACCTCTGGAATGGAAACGCCCTAGACGTTGACTCTATCAACGACCGTTCCCAACCCCGCATTCGACCCACTGGATCCGCATCCATCATTTCCTGACTTGCCGGCCAATCAGGTTCCAATGCCCCGTGGCGCTGAAGGCGCCTCGGTGCGCACACCAAAGGTGTGCTGGTAGAGTAGCCTGGGGTGCGTGTGCTGAAGGTACACGTACCCCAGGACCCCCGATAGAGATAGAATCCCGCACGCTGTAGGTGTGCGAGTGGAAGTGTCCAGGATGCTCTCAACGTTGCTGGATGCATCGGCTTCCAGTGGACATTTCGGGCGTCCATTACCACATTTGTCCCAGGCGGAGATGAGGGATTGCTTGACAGATTTGGGCCACGATGGATAGCATACGCCCCGTTCCTGTACAAGTACCTTTGCGAGACGTAGGAGGGGAGTTCCTGTCTCAACGAGCAGTATGGAATGAGCACATTCGAGAAGCTCAAACAGAAGGCGCGTGATAATCCCGCTGGGCTCCGGTATAGTGATCTCAAGAAGCTCTACGAGGGGCACGGTTGGCGGTTGGCTGGCGGAAAAGGCAGCCACCGGGTCTTCAGAAGGGAAGGGATGGACAAGCTCAAATCTGTACCGCAAAAAAATCCGGTAAACAGGCAGTACGTCAAAGAGATGTTTCGGAATTTTGAGAAGTACGCTTCTTCAGAGTAAGACGCTGAGAAGTTGGAGGCAACGATGGCAGGCAAAGACCTTTCCTACTACAGGAGCCAAGAGTATACGGTCCAGCTTGAGTTGGATCGCGAGGACGGGAGTTACTTCGCACGGGTGAAAGAGTTGAGCGGATGCATGACCTGCGGAAGCACGCTCTCGGAAGCTGTGCGAAACATTGAAGAAGCGAAGGAAGCCTGGTTGGAAACTGCGCTCAGCCTTGGCATACCAATCCCTGAACCCGTACGCCCAGTCAAGACGTTCGCTGATTCCATCTTCAAGACAGCAATGGCAGCATTTGAGAGGGCACTTGCCGGCACAGAACAAGAGTCCGATTGCGGGAGCACTGACGATTGCCTTCCGGAGCTGCCAGAATCCGATTATTCCCTCGCTGCCTAGACCCAGTGGAGAATTGCCAAGATGACGAAGCCGAACGAGAGGGTCCATCCACAGAAACAACCGCAGGTTGACGGCGACAGCCTCAAGGACCGTTACAACAAATTCATCGGCTCCCTGAACGAACTTGTCGTGTGGTTGTCCCGGCACCAGACAAGCCTTTCTGTGATGCCATCCCCGACCCCCGAAACCAAATCTCACCAAATCGAAATGTCCACGAGTGCGACAGCACTGGAAGGTGGCGGCGTCGCAGCGGAGTGCACATTCATCTGCACAGTCTATGGCAACGGGGAAGAGGCAATTGCCACCATCGAAGGAGAATTCCGGGCGCTCTTTGAAACAAGCGAACTTCCGCTCGACGATGTTCTTGATTTGTTCCGGCGCAGAAATCTCCCAATCAGTTTCTGGCCGTACGTTAGGGAGATGATCCAGTCAGATTGTGGGAGGATGAACATTCCCATTATCGTGATGCCCGTGTACAAGGTCATGCCGAAGAAGAGTGCCTAGCTCTGCCCTCACCAGACAATCTACCAGACGTTTCCGACGACTCACCCGGTCTCCCCCGCGCCCGTGGACCAGGCCTGTTTCAGCTAACCCACCCGTTGCAACCCATTCGAAGATCGGGCACTCTCTTGGCAAGAGTTCAAACTGGGGTATCTGGGCCTCCAACACGGGAAAGGAACTATGGGCAAGAACAGCAACAAGCAACAGCGCCGCAAAGCGCAAAAAGAAGTGAAGAGAAGGCAGAAACGAAAGCTGGCCGTTGCGCCAAAGACGCGGTCTCTGGTGTCGCAGATTCACATTGCCAGCAAGTGGCCTCTCATGGAATGTCACGTCTCCAGCGAGTGGCAGGAGAACCTGCTGGGTAACGTGATCGTTTCACGTCGCGGGCCGGACGCGCAAATAGCGGTGGCCAGCTTTCTCCTCGATTTCGGTTGCCTGGGAGTCAAGGATGTTTGGGTCCATCCGGATGTGGCACTTTCGCTGTACAAGGAGAAAGGAGCAATGAACTCTCCGAACATCGGCGACCGCACCGAGATACCGCTCGACGATGCCTTGAAACTCATCGATGCTGCCAGGG
>CALFHQ010000270.1 GCA_937876385.1 uncultured Pseudomonadota bacterium | reverse complement strand
GGCCCAGCGGCCCAACTTGATATAGGAGGTCATGACCCGGGTGACCTGTTTGGCATCCCTTCGGTACTTGCGAATGAAGTCGTCATAGGCGTCAATGGCGAGGCTTCGGCTGTTGGCATTTTCATACAGGGTAGCAATGGAGTAGCGCAACTTGACAATGTTCTCATCGTTCGGGTACAGGCGGGCGTACCGTGCCACGACCTCCGCCGCCTCCTGGTAGCGCTGTTCGTTCTCGAGGATTCCAGCGGCCTTGATGAGGGACAATTTGGCGTTCACGCCGCGGGAATATTCTTCCACGAGGCGAAGGTGGGTCGCCACGGCTGCGGAGAAATTGAAGAATTTCTCGTAGTTGGCGGCCAGCGCCTTCATCGCAGATTCCCGGTGCTCTGATTTGGAGAATCGTTTCTCTTCCACGAGCCGCTTGTAGAGTCCGGCGGCCTTGTCGTAGAGTTGCACTTCTTCAAAAGCTCTTGCTGCCTCGATCATGGCGATATCGGCCTTATTGTAATCG
The DNA here is from genome assembly GCA_937876385.1 of uncultured Pseudomonadota bacterium. Taxonomy (GTDB): domain Bacteria; phylum Myxococcota_A; class UBA9042; order CAIXZC01; family CAIXZC01; genus CALFHQ01. Next base: position 1,004 of record CALFHQ010000270.1, on the reverse strand, counting down.
GGGTTCTCGTCCACGACGCGCTCCAATTCGAGGGCAGCTTTGGAGTACAGGTCTCGGGCTTTCTTCTCGTCTGCCTCCTTCTTGGCAGTTTCGGCTTGTTCGAGGAGTTGTCCGGCCCGTTGGAATCGAGCGTCCAGTCGTGCGACTCGGATGGAATTGAGGGTCTCTTCGAGGGAAGCGGCGTCTCCCTTCCCTTCGTCTTTCATGCGCTGGGAGACCTTCTCGAGGGCGTCCAAATCGTTCTCGATTCGATAGGTTCGGGCGATGTCTGTATAGCAGTATGTCGCCAGCAGTTCGTAGGTGGGGTACTTGTCGAGGACGTAGTTGTACTGTTCTCTCGCCTTTTCAAACTGCCCGTATCTGAGGTAAATCTTCCCGATGAGGAAGGCAAGTTCCCCCCTGAAATTTTGGTCCGCTTCGCCGTCGAACTCCATGTCGAGGTACTTCTGAGCCTCAGTCATCCAGAGCTTCACGACCCCTGGAATCTCCACTGGGATGATGGTTCTTCGTGCAGTGGGATCCTGGCTGTCGGGGAGGGTCACTTTCGCAATGGTGGTTCCGCGGTTGGCTTCCAGGTCGAGGAGTTTGTCTGGAATTGGGGTGGCTGGATCATTCATGGCTTCGACTTCGCCGATGACCATAGCTCGGGCGTCAATAGCTGCCACAGCAGATTCAGCTCGATAGGTATTGCCCTTTCGGTCGAGGTCTCGGATGGTGCCGAACAGTTCGGCCGCTCTGGTAAAGTTCTTCAGACCGAAGAGTTGGATGTCGGCGAGACGACGCATCATCTCCACGTAGTCGTTGGCCTTCGGGAACTGCTCGAGATAGTCTTCGAAGGCCTGGGCCGCCTGGGAGTACAGGGTCTTTGAGCGAACGGGGTCGGTAGATTCCTGGGCGGCCTGATGGAGGAGTTGTGCTCGCTCCAGGAGGTTGGTGCTCAGTTTGCTTTGAGCCAACTCAATGGCCTTGGCTATACGCACACCAGAGGCACAAGTAAAAATTGG
>CALFHQ010000269.1 GCA_937876385.1 uncultured Pseudomonadota bacterium | reverse complement strand
GGTGGTGGAACCCGCTCCGATGGGGCCCAGCGAATTGGACAAAATCCATCGCCGATGCCCGAGGGTCGTGTCGTTCCCTGGATCCACCATGTAAAGATCGATGGCCTCAACCCCGGCGGTGGAAGCGATATTGCTCTTGCCGGCCGCTTCGGAACCATTGGCGGAGTAGCACTTCCAATTGGCCGGTGGGAAATGGCTCAGGTCGTCGTTGGCGTGCATGATGAGGGCGCACGCTTGGGCTTTCACATTCTTTGACTCCGCCAGGGAGACAGCCGGCAAACCAACCAGGAATCGGTACAGATTGACCAACTTCAAGGCGTTGGTGCGGCCTGGATTGGAAAGGGCTCCCGGGTCGCAAGAGGAGATACTTCCGCTCCAGACCCCCTCGCTCATGTCTACCCGATCCAAACTCCAGCGCTCGCACATTCCGGTAGGAGGGTTGCAGTCCGGGCCGATGCAGGCATCCTCACAGTACCCGCTGACACACTCCATGTCCGCCGGACAGGTTCCACAAGATCCGCCACAACCGTCACTTCCGCACTCGGCGTTGCCGCATTGTGAAGTACAGCAACTGCCCTGATGACAGCTTTCGAAAGGGGTGCAGCACTGATATCCACACTTCAACATGCCGACTTCGCATTCGCACTCAAAACTGTCGTTGCAAAATGAGTTGGCAGGGCAGGCGTCGCATGTCGGAGGGACATCGGGGACGGTGGTATCCACCGCTACTGAGTCCTCGGAGGTGGTATCAAACGCCGTCCCGCTGGCGTCTTCGACTCCCGTATTGGCGTTAGAGTCTTCGGCAAACCAGACGGCATCGGAGTCGCTCGAATCCAGGAAACACCCCCACAGAAACCAGGAGGCAAACAGCACGACAGCAAATCTCTGGAACATGGACCCCCCCGCATTGGCGCACTCCCCCAAGATACTAAACCCCGCAGATGGACGCCAGTCTGTTGCGAAAATAGATCGAGACCGGGGGAGAAACCCTGTCTACTCCTTTGAGAACCGATCTGTGTGGACGAAATCAGCCAGAGCCCTACGCGGAGGAGCCTTTCCATCTCGAGCCGGATAGCCCAGCGGCAACATCGAAACCACCTGCATTTCCGCTGGGACCCCCAGAATGTCTGACACCTTCCGATGATCAAACAAGCCCACCACAACAGTGCCGAGACCCGCATCGTGCGCTGCCAAAGCCGCACTTTGCGTGGCGATTCCCAGGTCGAACATCCCCCAGTCGCCAAGAATCGTCGACTCCTGAGCGTTGTAGAAGCCGGATCGGTTCTTTGTGTAGCAGAAGACCAACACCACCGGAGCCTGCACCATTGCCTTGCTCGCAGGATTTCGACCCACCGCCTCCTGCAATCTCTCCTTCACCGACGTGTCCTTCACCACCACGATCTCCCAGCACTGGGTATTGGCCCAGGACGGTGACCACTGTATGGCCTCCAGAACGCTGTTGAGTACTGGCTCTGGTATCGCTTTGTCCTCGAAGTGTCGAATGCTTCGGCGTTTGAAGATGGCTTCCATCATTTCCATTTGAATCTCCCTTTTGGCTCTCGTTCTTGCCCAGACCCAAGGCGTGGAGTGGACTCTCCGGCTTGGAAAACCCCGTTTCTCTGTCAGTCGTCCAGCAGGAGCTCAGGTAACGGCTCGTCGTATGCGTTGTAGATTCCCTGGCTGAAGAAACGGTCCGCTTCTCGATGTTCCTTTAGACATGCCCCCAGCGTCTTCCCGGCGTTGGAGCAGGTGATTCCGACCTTTCTTCCTTCTGCTCTCTGGTTTTCGGGCAGGATGCAACTGGTTCGAAGCCTCGAATACTGCCCGAAGTCGGCCAGGTAGTAGCCCTCCAGAGATTCTTTGTCGCTCGCTTTGAAAGAGGCCTTGACCTCCCCTTCGCCGATGTCGAACACTTCCAGGGCCGCTTCACCACTGTAGTTGTTCAATTTCCAACGGGTGATTCGAATTCGGTAAAGCCCCCGCAGATAGCCGATGCCGCAAGCCCGGCGTGACTTGACCTGACAGTTCGGCTCCCCCTCTGTCGCAGCCCGCTCGGCGTAGTCCTGACCGCCCTTGAGAACCATCCCTTCCAACACCTCGATGTGGAACAGGTAGGTTCCGTCGGTCTCGAACTTCACCCCCGCCTTTGCCATGATGGAAAAACGGACGTCCGCATGGCTGCTCACCGAGTACTGACGGACAACAGTCCTGCGAAACGATGGCCTCTCCGAGTCGCCAATGGGCTCCAGGGGAAGAGATTCCTCTCGAATTGGCTTCCCCTCTGCGTCAATCCGAACCACGCAGGTGTGCGGAGAAATGGTTCCGTCGGTCCAGATCCCCCCGCCAATCGCT
>CALFHQ010000268.1 GCA_937876385.1 uncultured Pseudomonadota bacterium | reverse complement strand
CCTGGTTGAACTGGCGGCGATTCAAGAGGAATCGCCGGTTTTGTTGGATACCATCGCCAACAGGCAGGGGATCTCCCGGAAATACCTGGATTCCATCTTCTCCAGATTGAAGGCCGCCGGAATCGTCCACAGCACTCGAGGAGCCGGGGGAGGGTTCACCCTTCGCAGCGACCCCTCCGAGGTGACTGTCGCCGATGTATATACCAGCATCGAAGGTCCCCTCAAGTTGGTGGCTTGCCTCGAGGGCAGCGAGAAGTGTCCCAGTGGTCGGACCTGCGCTACGGTGGAACTGTGGGAAGGGTTGAGCCAGGTGATGGTGGACTACTTGTCTGAGGTTACCCTGGAAGATCTGGTCCGCAGAAGGGCCGAGTTGGCTTCTGCGGGGCCCAACATGTTTTACATTTAGTTTAAACAGGGTTTGGGCTGTTGGGAACCGATGAGAGGGATTGCTTACTGGGCGATTCTTTCCAGGAGAGCTTTGAGGTAGCCGTAGACCCGATCGGTGGAGGGGATGTTCAGGCGTTCGTCAGGAGAGTGGACGTCGAACATGTCCGGTCCGATGCTGATCATCTCCATTCCCGGGTACTTCTCCCCGATGATCCCGCACTCCAATCCCGCATGAATAGCCGTGATGACAGCGTCCTTGCCGAGAACTTCCTTGTGAACCTCTCGGGCGACCTTCAACAACTTCGAGTCCATGTTCGGCTGCCAGCCGGGGTAGCCGTTTCCGTGAACTGCCTGGGCACCAGCCATTTCCGCTACGGCGTGGATTCGATTCAAGACCCGGTCAAGGGCCGAGGCGACGGAGCTTCTGGTGGAGTTCAGGAATTCGATCTTGTCTTCGAGCCAGTTGATGCGGGCGAGGTTGCTTGACGTCTCCACCATTCCTTCGATGTCCCGGCTCATGGTCTCTACGCCGTGGGGCAAGGAGAGGAGCAGGTGAAGGAAGTTCTTGCTGTCGGCTTCCGAGAGGCCGCGGGCTGCCTGGGCCTGTTCGAAATAGAACTTTCCGTTGGGTTCGAGCTTCCCGAACTCCATTTTGAATCCTTCCAGAACGGTCAAGGCCTTCTCTTCGATGATGGCGCGGATTCCCGGCTTCCCTGCGACCACGGCGTGGGATTCACGAGGAATGGCATTGTGCTTGTCGCCGCCGGAGAACTCACAGATGTGGAGATGGTGCTCTTTGATGACTTCGTGGAACAGGGTGGCCAAGGTCTTCAGGGCGTTGGCTCGGTTCTCATGAATGGTGATGCCGGAGTGCCCCCCGATGAGCCCCTTCAGGGTGACGTCGACCACTTCGGCGTCCTTCGGGAGTTCCATGGGAGCAACGGGCAGGGAAGTTGTTGTGTCCGTTCCGCCGGCACAACCGACGAAGATGAAGCCCTCTTCTTCCGAGTCGATGTTGAGGAGCATCGTGCCCTTGAGGATCTCTCGACTCAGTTCAAAAGCCCCCGTCAGCCCGGTCTCTTCATCCACTGTGAAGAGGAGTTCGATGGGACCGTGGATTGCTTGCTTGTCCAGAGCCACCGCCATGGCCATCGCCACGCCGATGCCGTTGTCGGCACCCAGAGTGGTTCCATCGGCGGTGAGGAAGTCTCCATCGCGGATGATGTTGAGTCCCTGGGTGAGAAAATCGAACTCCACGTCGTTGTTCTTTTCCGCCACCATGTCGAGGTGTCCCTGCAATACCACCGTCGTTGCGTTTTCCTTGCCCGGGGTGGCGGGAATACGAATGACGACGTTCTGGATGTCGTCTTGAAGGACCTCAAAGCCGTTCTCTTTGGCCCAACCCAGCATGAACTGGATGATCTTCTCTTCGTGCTTCGATGGGCGGGGGATTTCGGTGATACTCTTGAACGATTTCCACACGAGGGAGTCGGTCAGGCCGTCAAACGCATTGCTCATATTAGTGCCTCCTGCTGGTAACTGGATCCAGTACAATGAATGGCACCAGTCTAGTCACGCACCAGGACCAAGGCAAGGAGTTTGGGCTGCAAGTGGAGATTGGGGAACGTGGGGCTCAGTTGAGCTTCTTCAACCGCTCCAGGTTGGCGCGGACTCGGCTGTATTCGTTTTCGTAGGACTGGGTTCCTTCGGCATCGGCGAGGTGCTTCAACTGCTTCTTGACTTCCTTCTCCAATTCCTCGTCAACCGCCATGTGTTTGCGAAGGATGGGGGCGATGATCCGGTTGATGTCGTGGTCTTCTCCAAACACCTCTTCGACGTGGGCGCTGGAGAACATGATCTCGATCATCTGCTGGACGATGTAATCCAGAGCGTCATCTTCCATGCCAAAATTCTTCTCTTTGGCGAGTCCTCTCTTGATGCGACCGATGGCGGAGTAGCCCGTGTCCTGGCGAGCAACGATGTCCTTGGCCTTGTCGTTGATTTCTCGCTCCATCCGAAGGTACTCGTTGAGCACAGACTCGATGTCCTTCTTGACCTCGTCGACCTGGTCCGGTTCGATCTCCACCATTTCTTCTTTAATGAGCTTCTTGACGATTTCATCGCTGGTGGGCTCTATTCTTCCACGATAGATGCGCATGGGGCCTCCTCACTATCAGGCCAAAGTCCTATAGCATGATTTGGGTTGCAGAGCAAGAGCTTTTGAGGTAATAGCCCCTCCCAATCCGGAGAGGCTCAACCCTACTGGACCAGTCCTTCCGAGGTCGTTGGCCCGTTTTCATCTGAGAGTATTCGTGGTATCGTCGTGGGGCGGGGGAAGTGATGGACGAGAAGAGAGTCGAACGACAATACAAAGAGAAGCAGGCGCAAAAAGAGGCCTTCGAAAAAGAACTCGAGGAGCAGGACGGACGAATCAGCCGCCTCCGGGTGCTCTACGACCAATACTTCATGGGCATCGAGAAGATAGAACCTCTTCATGTGCGTGGAGTGGTGGAGAAAACCTTCCTTCGTTCGAAGATTCCCCGTCGGGGAAGCACGGCGATGAAGTTTCGCTACCGAAGCCTGCAACAGAAATTCACATCCTATTCCTCTTATTGGGACCGCCTGGTTCGCCTCATCGAAGAGGGGAAGATTCGGCGGGGGGTGTCTGGACATCGCCCCGCATATACCGGGATCGCTGGGGAGGAGGCGAAAGCGCCTCTCGCTTCGAAACGAAGGCGCTTCGTGCGGGACCGAATCGGACTCGAAGGGGCGAGTCTCCCACACAAAGACGAGTTTAGACCCGACGAATTGCAGGAGCTATATTCGTCCCTCGTAGCTGCCCGAACGGCCGCAGGAGAGGACTCAAGCAAGCTGACTCCAGAGCTGTTGAAAAAGAGCGTCGATCGGATCCTCAGCCGGGTTAAAAACCAGGACATTCGCCTCAAGATCACACATCCGGAAGGGGGAAAGGTCTCTTTGGCAGCGGTGTTGAAGAAGAAGGGAACAAAACCCGCTACGGACTGACTGACGGGGCCGCAAACAGCAATGCTTTGAGGTCTTTGTCGGTGAATCGGATGCCCGCCGAGAAGAAATAGTCGCG
>CALFHQ010000267.1 GCA_937876385.1 uncultured Pseudomonadota bacterium | reverse complement strand
AGACCTGGGGGGGGACGTGTCTGATCTCACCGCGGACCCCGACTTGGCGAAGGAAGATGGGACCGCTGACTCGGACGGCCTGGGAGATGGCATACAAGAAGATGCCGTGGAACCTGACCCCTGTATGGAAGTGCCAAACAACTGTGGAGTGTCTGGAACTGTCGATACCACCATCGGCTCCGGAGAGTTCGGCTACCGGCTGGGAGCCGTCTTCGTTGGGGCCGCGGCACCCTTTGGACTGATGAAGGTGGGGCCGGATACTTCTCACGACGTTGAAGGGCGGTCGCAGCTTTTCCATTGCACCGGATACTTCCATCCAGACAACCAGATCGATGGATTCAGCCACACCCACCCCCACGGAACCGGGGCGGTGGACTACGGCGACATTCTGTTCATGCCCGTTCCTGAGATGACTGCAGAAACCACCACATGGGACACTTATCGCTCCCACTTTGATCACGCCAACGAAGTGTCCCTTGCCGGTTACTACGCTGCAAAGCTCGACAGAGGGAACATCTTCGCCGAAGTCACAGCGTCTCCTCGTGGCGCAGTCCATCGATACACTTTCGCGCCCGGAACAGAAGAGGGGGCAGTTCTCATTGATGCTTCCTATACCCTCCCGAAGTGCGAATGCGACGAGGCACAGGTGGTCATCGATCCCGAGAACCGAACTGTTCACGGATACAAAGTGGCCCGGGGAGCCCTCTCTGGTCGCTTCGGAGGTTACACCGTCTACTTCTGGGCCGAATTCGACAAAGACTTCAAGGCGCTGGGAACTTTCGAACCTGGGGCTCTGCATGCCGACGAAACAGAACGCACCGACGCATTGGCTGGAGCCTACATGCTGTTCGACCTCTCCAACGGGGAAACCGTGGAAGCTCGAGTTGGAATCTCCTTCGTCGACTCGGAAGGCGCCCGGAAGAACATGGAGGGTGAGGTACAAGGCAAGACCTTCGGCGAGGTCTACCTGGAAACCCGGGAAGCGTGGGAGACGGAGTTGGGCGTGGCTGAAGTGGAATTCGCCGAAGACAGCTCTATGACGACTTTCTACACCGCCCTGTACCACTCTATCCTCTGGCCTACCGTGTTCCAGGACATCGACGGGCGCTACCGAGGATTCGACAAGGAAGTGCATACCATCGATTGGGACGGAGACTACTACACGGATTTTTCGCTGTGGGACACCTACCGAACACCCCACCCGCTGTATACCCTCTTCTACCCCAGCCGAGAACTGGACATGGTGCGCTCCCTGGTGACTATGAAGGAGCAGGGCGGTTACCTTCCAAAGTGGGCCCTCGCCATCGGATACACAAACTGCATGGTGGGCACCAGCGCCGACCTCGTGATCGCCGATACCTACCTCAAAGGGATCACCGATTTTGATGCAGACAGCGCCTTCGAGGGGATGCTCTACACCGCCTACAACAGCCCTGCTCCCGGGTCGGGTTTCTCGGGACGCAACGGCATCGCCGAATATGTCGAGTTGGGCTATGTTCCGTCGGACCTTCACGGCGGTTCAGTTTCACGGACCATGGAATTCGCCTACGGAGACTACTGCATCGGCGAGATGGCGTCGGCCATGGGGAAGACCGCCGTGGAAGAGGAGTTTCGAGTCCGAGGGCGCAACTACCAGAACCTCTGGCACGAAGGAACACAGTTCTTCCGAGGGCGCAAGGCCGATGGAGAGTTTGAAGAGAAGTTCGCCGATACCCACTGGGAAGAATACTACACGGAAGGAAACGCCTGGCAGTACCTCTGGTTCGCTCCCCACGACGTCCAGAATCTAGCAACGTTGATGGGGGGATGGGACGCCTTTGTCGAGCGCCTCGAATTCTTCTTCACCAGCACCGTCGACACCTGGACCCTTCTCCTGCCGGTGCCGAACAGCTACTACTATCACGGAAATGAACCGGACATTCACGCTGCCTTCCAGTTCTCCTTCGCAGGGCGCCCCGACTTGACCAAAAAGTGGGTCGATTGGATCGTCTCCGAAAGCTACTCCAATACCCCCGAAGGACTTCTGGGCAATGACGATGCAGGGACCCTGTCGGCCTGGTACGTGTTTGCAGCGCTGGGACTCTATCCCATCACCTGCACCAACCAATACACCTTGCACCAACCCCTGGTGAAGTCTGCCACGCTGCACCTTCCCTCGGGACCCCTGACCATCGTTCCAGCCCAGGAAGAGGGAACCCTCTCGGCCATCGAAATGGACGGGGAGCCTCTGTTGCACGCCTGGATTTCCCACCAGGAGCTGCTGGATACAGAGACACTCACCTTCTTCCGGTCCGAGTCGCAGACCACCTGGGAACGATACGAATTTGAGTGATCACGCAAACGCACTGAAAAGCTGCTTGTGGCGGCCTTCGGTTGCAAACCCGACGGGTCGCAAAGTTTTCAAACCGCAAGCCAACAATAGGCAACAAGGAGGATACGAATGCTGGGAGAATGGGGCAAGTTGATGGGCAAGCAGTGGGAGAGACTGTTTACACAGTTCACGGAGCAAATGGTCCGCAATCAAGCCTTCCTGAATCAGTTGGGAAATACCCTGGAAGGAAGCTCCATGTTCAAGATGGTCGTGGATCGGTCCATCCAGAAAGCTCTGGAGTCCCTCCAACTCCCCACCCGGAAGGACATGGAGCAAGTGACTCTGGTTCTTCAAAGCGTGGTGGCTGCTTTGTCCAACAACAACGGCCAGGGGGAGGAACTGGTTCGCAAGATTGAAAACCTCACCTCCGAAGTCGCCAAACTCCAGAAGAAGGTCGACGCGCTGAGCAAGTCAGGGCCTAAGGAGAAAAAGTCATCAAAGTCCGTCAAAACTGCCGGAAAAACCGCCTAGCCTGTCCTAGAAATCTTCATCATCCAATTCATTGAACATCTCGTTGGCGTGGCCACTGGCAGGGTCTGAGTCCCCTCCCGGGTCCATAGTCTTCATCTGGTGCTCCAACTCCTTCTTGGCCTCCGCCTCCTTTCTTCGGGCTTCTGCCTCTGCCTTGGCTTTGGCCTCCGCCCTTGCGTCTGCTTCAGCTTTGGCCTCTGCTTCTGCCTTGGCCTTCGCC
>CALFHQ010000266.1 GCA_937876385.1 uncultured Pseudomonadota bacterium | reverse complement strand
ATGGGCACACCGGGTCACTGGAGGGCGAAACATGCGGTTGGATTTCCTATCCGCCAACAACATTTGTGAAAGCAACAAAACCGGAGAGCGAAACAAGCGTGTGTCACATGATGAGAAGGAGGGAGAAAAGAAATTTTCATCAACTGATGCGCAACGTCAATTCGCTAGCCTGAACTAATTTGTACGGAGACACGTTTTACCCGAAAAGGAGATTGTCATGAAGACGATCATTACTATCATGGCTTTGAGCCTGGTCCTGCTGCTGAGCAGTACGGTCATGGCCCAGACCACCATCACGTCTGAGGAAATCGTCACTGGCGGTTTTTACACTTGCGGCTACGTCGTCGAAGGACCCTACGTTGTGACGGGCAAACCGGTCAACGGCAAGCCCTACGTCTACATCAACGGCCTGCAGAGTAGCCCTGATCCGCTGGACCCCAAGCTCCTGGAAGGCTACGTCATCGTCACCGGCGACAACCTTCCTGCGGAGATGGCGGAACAGCCCCTCTTCATGGAGGAAGGCTGGTGCTTGCAGGAAGAGCTCGAAATTCAAGGGGCGACGGACAACGAGATCATGATCGCGCTGATGGAGCACTACGCTTCTCGGCCCGACCTGGTTCAAGTTCACTACGACCTGGAACAGGTGCGTCAGAAAGCCCTCCGTGGCGAGAAGATCGCAACCAGTTTCACGGTTCAGTTCATCAATCAGCCCTTTGTGGAAACCATCGAGCTGAGGCGTGTGATCAACAACCCGACGGTTATGGAGCGACTGGAGAAGAAAGTCGCTCGCACGGTCAAGCACTTGCAGCGAGGACACCTGCTCTTGGTTGATCCGAGTGTCGGTTCCAAGATCTTCAACGAGTCGCAGCGAGAAGCATTGGAGCGTGACATTGCAGCGGCACGATCAGGACAGACCAACCGAGATGGTGAACTGCTCTCGGCCGCTTCGATGAAGTGGTTCGCTCATCCTGTTGATAGGGTCAAGATTCAGATCAAGGAGGACTAACCATGAAGAACTTCACATTTCTTCTGGTTGTGGTGTTTCTGATCTGTCCTCTGGTTGTGATGGCGAACAATTTCACCATCAGCTCACCGACGGCATTGGTTTTCGAACCCTTCGCCTTCGAAATTGGTGAGCGTTGCGACGAAGTCAGTTCGGTCTGCGCCGAGTACAACATGTCGGTGACATCTCGAGTCGAGGGAAATGGTGGTTTTCTCATCCAAGACCCCGAATCGGGAGTTTTCTCGTTCATCAGACCGCAATCGGCTAATTATGAGCTGTTCAAGGACGAACTCGACAACCCTCACGGGGTCTTTGTGCTCTTCACTCATGCGAAGCCTGACACGGGGTACTCGACAGAAGTGTACACTAGAGACCCTGCTGGGTGGAACGCTCGTAACATGTCGTACTTCCAGTACCTCATTGACGGAGAACCCTCGGCCAACATTCGTGTGCGTGCGTCGGCGGATGGCTACTCCATCTCGTCTACTCCTGCGCTGATTACTAACACCTTCACCAGTAACAACACCATCTCATTCATTGCTGCTTGCGGCAACGGAATGAGCTCGGCAGCAACGGACTTCGGCGCCAGCTACGTCGTGATGTACTACGACGTTAACGTGCTTAAGGACACTGCCGAGAATGATGTGACTCGCTTCATGGAGAACTTCTACTTCGAAGTGGAGGCTCCTCGCAACGTCGCACAGGCGTTGGGCTATTGCTCCTCCGACTTGAAGCACTCCGGAAGCACAGACATCACTCTGGGACCAACTGTCAACGAAGATGGTTTTCACCTGGACGTGAGCAACTGGGCTTCAGGACAGTTTGACATGATCTTCGAGATCAATGCCTTCTGCGTCGGAACTCCCTGGTTGCTGAGTGACAATCTTCAAATCGCTCAGGTTCTGAACACCTGGTTTGAAAGTCCCAGCATCATCAAGTCGCGCATCCAGGCGTACGGAACAGGTGATGTGACTTTCACATTACTCTCACCTTTGGTAACTTCCGTCAACTCTGCCGCTGTTCGGCTGCAAGGAGGATGGAATATCTACATCGACATGCCTATCGATGATGGTCCTGATGCCATGTTGCAACGATTCGTCGTCAACGATGGTGTGGCCACCATTGAGGCAGTCGAAAGGAGAACACAAAGCTTCATCATCCAAACTTTCCAAGGAGATGACTGGGTCGATGAAGTGACCATCGTTGCTGATGGAAGTGGAAGCTACACGGTCGCGGTTCCCGGCGCTCCGAACTATCGTCTGGTGGAAGAGACGAGCAACGGAAATCGCATCAATCACCGCACCGCACCGCAGGCCATCAGCATGAATGTTACCAGGCAAGCAACGCCTTTGATGAATCCCGAAGAAGCACTCGCTATCTCTCGGGAGAAACTCAGCGGCGTCAACTTCAGCCAACTCTCTTCGTATGGAGCGGGTTACCGTCACACGGCCTACGCACCGGCGGCATTCATTCCGCTTCTGGAAGACGAGTATGAACTCTGTTTGGAGGCAAGCGGATACACCGTCAACCTCATCAACGCAGATGGGATGACCGCCGAGGATTTGAGTGCTTCAATTGCTAGCGAAGTGGCCAACGGAACGACAAGTGTCGATTTCTTCGGTCCCTACGCTGACGTGGAGTTCCTCATTCCGTGGCCGGTCGAGTATGGTTGGCGGGATACCCAGGATGGTATGGTGGTAAGTGGGTTTGTGGTGGACACCAGCAAACACATCATCCCCAGCAACACCATCTGGGATATTGGTCCGCAAGACACCAACATGGGAGGCTATGCGCCCTACTACCGTAGTGATGCTCTCTACATGGATGTGGATGGAGTGAACAACTACCCTGATGCGGGTCTGCTTCACCCTGGACGCATCCCTGCCAGCACCATCTCTGAACTGCAGTCCTACTTGGCGAAGTGGCAGACTGTCATGTTCATGGGTGGATCGAATGGGAACTACAACTACGGCTGGATGGTGGGCGACGTCAACCACGACACGTACAAGTGCTGGGCCCTACTGCTGGCCCGCATCTATGAGTGCCTGCCGTTGCGCTG
>CALFHQ010000265.1 GCA_937876385.1 uncultured Pseudomonadota bacterium | reverse complement strand
GAATCGACAGATTCTGGCAACCCCCGAGATCTTGGGCCAGCCGAAAGTCGAGGTGGCGAGGAACCGTATCCTCTCCATCAATCCAGATGCCGAGGTGGAGATTCGCGAGGGGTTGTTTTCCGCTGCCAACGAGAGCCCCGTCGCCGATATCGGCGCCGACATCGTGGTGGATGCCATCGACGGCTTGAACAGCAAGGTGTTCTTGCTGCAACAGTGTCTTGAACTGGACATCCCGGTGGTGGCTTCGATGGGTGCCGGCAGGCGTCTGAACCCGACCCGGGTTCGAACCAGCAGCCTGGACAAAGTCTTTGGAGATCCGCTGGCCAGTAGAGTTCGCAGTCGGCTCCGGCGGGTTGGCCTGGATCCAAAACTGCGAGATTTGCAGTGTGTCTGGTCCGACGAGCCCCCCACAGGCACCATCGAGCGGGATCCAGAGAAGTTCGACGCCGTGCACGGAGAGGGGAGAAAGCGTCACCCCATGCCGTCCATGGTCACGGTTCCGGCGGCTGCGGGATTCGCACTGGCCTATCTAGCGGTGGAGAGGATTCGGAAAGGATAGGAATCAGAGTCCGGAGAGGATTTTCCAGCGGCCGTCTTCCATCACGAGATCAACGCGGTTTTTGTCTTTGGCGGTGGCCCAGCCTTCGAGTCCCCCTTCCACATACTGAAACTTCAAGTCCCACTCGATGTAGACAGAGGCCTCACGCCCGGTCACGGTGATGCGCTCGATGTCGATCTTGTAGACTACCTTCTTGACGTTGTCTCGAAGGACGGGGAACACCTCTTTGAGGAGCTGTTCATACCCGTAATCGTCGGTGGTCTTGGCCGTTGTGGAGGCGTTCTCAAAGTAGCGACGGGACACAATCTGTCCCAACGTGTCCATGTCCCGATCTTCCACAGCCACTCGGTAAGTCTCCACAAGGTCGACTATTTCCCGGTTGGCCTGCGTGTCAGGGACCTTCGTGCCAGGAATATTGGACGGTCCACAGGCAGTCAGCAACAGAAGCACAGCCATGATGCTCAAAATCGGTCTCATACAGGATCCTCCGTGGGGCGCGTTCTAAGCGCCTTCGGTTCAACGTTCGCCTAATATACAGCCTTTGCTCTCGGGTTCAAAACGAAAAGGCAACACCGGCCCCGACCTGGAAGTCATCGGAGGCCTCATATTCGCCATACTTCGATGACGTCACGTCGTCGTTCAACACCCAGTGAATCGAGTATATTCCAAACAGGAACAGGGGGCCGGCCACTTTGACCCTTGCTTCTGCCACGCCATACGCATCGTCCAGGGAGAACAGTTCGGAAAATCCGTCGAAGTTCCGGCGAGCGTAGTAAGCAGCAAGTTTCACCCGAGCGATTTCTGGAAGGTCGAGGCGCAACGTCACGCTGGCGTTGTCGTCTCCCTGGTAGTCCTCGTAGCTTCCGCCGATGCCGACCAGGCCCAGGATGTTCATGTACAGTTCGCCGTAGAATCCATGAATGAGATCGAGGTCGGCCTCTTCGTAATATCGGTACTTCGTGAGGGCCTGCCCACCGGACGCCAGGGGGAGAAACTGGAGCCGCTCCAGGTCGTAGAGGGTGTTGAAGTAGGACGGGGCGTATCCTGCCCCCACGAGTCGGTACTCCAGACGCAATTCGAATTCGGAATCCAACCACCGCAAGCCGTTGAGTACACCCAGATGCCAACCCACCCCCTGTCCGGCGAAGACGTTGAAGTCGGTGTAGGGGGTAACGTACAACGTCTTCGTGTCCACCACCCTGAGTTCCAGGTCGAGTCCCCAGAACCACGCCACTCGGGCCTTGTAGTCAAGGGAGTTGGTGGAATCAACTCGGGGGTGAGTTCCCGCCCCGTCGGTCTCCATTGTGAGCTCCCACGGTGC
>CALFHQ010000264.1 GCA_937876385.1 uncultured Pseudomonadota bacterium | reverse complement strand
CGGCTTCTTTACCTGCACGTTCCTCTCTCCTCCATTTCGGTGAGGCCCAATTGTCCATTGCCAGAGTGGGCCGAAGAAACGTATTATGGCCCAGAGGAATCCTGGGAGCAAGCGCATGACTTCGATGACCGCACGCAGAATCTGGCTGGCGACCTTGATGGTCCTGTCCGTTTTCCTGTACGGGACCATCGGCAACTACTTCTTCTTGCAAGGGGAGGTGGCGCTCATCGATTGTGCAACAAGGACAATCATGATGCTGGCCACCATCAACGAGTCCTTCACGGCCGCGGACATCGGCGAGCTCTACACGCCGGCGTTTCAGGTGTTCAATCTGTCCCTGGTCCTCTTTGGCGTCGGCGCCATACTGTATAGCCTTTCCACCATCACGGCATTCTTCGTGGAAGGGGAACTTCAAATTTTCTTGAGGCTGAGAAAGATGAGCAAGGAGATTTCAAAGATTCACGGGCATGTGATCATCTGCGGCGCTGGGGAAACCGGGCATTACATCGCCAACGAGTTCATTTCCTCCGGGAAGCCCTTCGTCCTGATTGAGAATTCACCAGAGCGAATCGAGCGACTGGTTGCCGAGAAGTTGCCATACGTTGTCGGCGATGCCACGGAGGACGAAGTGCTTCTCCAGGCGGGCATCGAACGTGCGTTGGGGCTTGCGGTGGCCCTCCCCACGGACAAAGACAACCTCTTTGTGACCATCAGCGCACGCCAACTCAATCCGAACTTGAAAATCGTCGCCAAAGGGGTCGACCCCAACACCGACTCGAAGCTCATCAAAGCAGGCGCCAACAAGGTGGTTCGTCCCGCCCTTATCGGCGGCCTGCGAATGGCAGCAGAACTTATCCGTCCGTCGGTGGTGACTTTCCTTGACCAGATGATGCACGATCCCATCGACCCGGGCAGGATTGAAGAAATTTCGATCCAGGAAGGGTCCGAGCTGGCTGGAAAGACCATGGCGTCTACCCGGTTCAGACAATTGACAGGGCTTCAAGTGTTGGCTTGGAAGCCGGTGGGGGAGACTCGGTACCGATACCGACCCGACGCACAGACCCCTCTGGACCCTGGAACAATTCTGGTGGTGTTTGGGCCTGCCGGCGATCTGGGGATCGCCAATGAGTTGGCCCTGGGTGGTGAAGACAGTTGAGGGAGGGTGTTTCGTCCTCTTTGCGCGGCAGATCGTTGTCGAGCCATGGGAAGTATGTTAGATTGCGGCGCTTCAAGACCGCAAAATGCACAGGGAAGGCTCGGGTCGAACCAGAGAGATGACCATTTGGCGGGGGATTATGGAAAGGGAACTGTTGTTTTGCATACTTGCGTTGGAGAGAGAAGTCGTCACCAACGAGGTTGTGCTCAAGGCTTTGGTTCGGAAGGTCGGCGGGCAAACCGAAGGCATCCTGGAAGGGTTCTTTGATGAGGGGCTCGTCTCTTCCACCAGCCGTCAGTCTTTGGAAGAGCGCATTGATGAAATGATCTCCGAGAACGGCGGAGACCTGAAGAGAGCGCTTAGCGCCGCTGGAGGAACAGCCCACCTGACCAGGCTCCTCTGTCAGGACCTCGATAGCGCCGCATGGGACCAGACCCTCAACGCAGTCAACGAGTTCATCTCCGAGGACGGAGAGCAGGCCGCTACCATTTCCGAAGAATTCCCAGGCCGATACGTTCTTGGGGTCACCGAAAATGGGACGGCGGAGTTGGGGCGCGGTGGAATCGGCCGGGTCCTGGTCGCCTTCGACACTCACCTGGGACGTGAAGTGGCAGTGAAGGAGCTGCTGGATGACGGGCTGCGCCTGAATCGCTCCATGGAACTCCGGACGTCGGACATTTCCACAGCGAACATGGCTCGATTCCTGCGGGAAGCCAGAGTCACCGGGCAGATCGAGCACCCGAATATTGTCCCCGTTTATGAACTGGGTCGTCGCACCAACGGTACCCTGTACTACACCATGAAGCTCGTGCGGGGGCGCACGTACCACCAGGTTCTCTCGGAAACACGAGGTCTCACAGACCGCCTCCGTCTTCTCTCACACTATATCGACGCCTGCCAGGCCATCGCATACGCACACTCCCGTGGGGTCGTCCACCGGGACATCAAGCCGCAAAACGTCATGCTGGGAGAGTTCGGGGAGACCGTGGTCCTCGACTGGGGACTGGCCAAGGTCCGGGGAAGGCGAGACCTTCGAGACCGGGACATTGAGCGGGAGATCCGGCTCTACCACGAGGACCAGAGCCAGACCATGATGGGCTCCGCCGTGGGAACCCCCGCCTACATGAGCCCGGAGCAAGCTCGCGGAGAAATCGACAGCGTGGATGAAACCTCCGATGTGTGGTCTCTGGGGGTAATGCTCTACGAGACCCTCACTGGAAACAATCCATTTGCCGGAGGCTCCGCTTCGGAGGTGCTTCGGAAGGTTGTTGAACTGACCATTGTCCCGCCACACGAAGTCGTCCCCGAGGTCAGTCCCGACCTCTCGTCTGTGTGCATGAAGGCACTTCAACGGGACCAGAAGAAACGCTATTCAAGGGCCAAAGAGCTGGCCGATGAGATTGAAGCGTACCGGGCCGGCCGCCAGGTGAGCGCTTACGATTACACCTCCGTTGAACTCGTCAAGCGGCTCGTCGTCAAGCACAAGGCGCTAACCGCCATGGCCGCTCTGGTTCTGGTGATTCTAGTGTCGTCGTCGGTGGTTCTCTATCGCTCCTTCCGAGCGGAAGAGGCAAGCCGACAGGTGGCTGAGGAGCAGCAGGCGCTGGCGGAGACAAGAGAAGAAGAAGCCGAGTCCAGTCGAGTCCTGGCGCTGCGTGCCCAGTCCGGGGCGGAAAAGAGTGCGAGGGAAGCCCATCGAAACCTCGCCATCGCCCTCCAGGAGGAGTCCAATCGTCTGATCTCGAAGCACAACTACCTGGGGGCGGGAGTGTACGCCGCTGCTGCCTTGGTGCACACTCCGGCCAACCCCGCCAGCCCACACCTGACCAACGGGGATGAAGCCGAGACTGGGGAGGATTCTCAAGAACAGTTGGCAAGTCTTCGCACCAACTTGTACCTCTCCGAAGTGTATTCCCGGCTTCGGCTGAAGTGGACCTTGAGAGAACATGCCCGGGGAGTGATCCGCGCCCAGTTCGTTCCTGGTACCCCTCTTGTTGTCTCCTCTGGAGGTGGCAGGACCCTGCTTTGGAACGGGGACACGGGAGCCGTAGAGCGCGAGTTCGGAGATGCCCCGGAGATTGCAAAGTACATCGCTATGGATTCAAAGGGACAAGTGGTGATCGCCGAGGACAGATCGAGCGTCACAAGACTCTACGACATCAAGACAGGAATTGTGTTGTGGTCGTCCCCTCCCCAACTGGGCGAGGTCAACTGCGCGACCTTGAGCCCCGATGGGGCGAGAATCGCCATTGGACGTGCCGACAACACGCTGGTGGTGGCTGATTGGAAGAGAGGGGGCATGAAGACCCTCGGCGAATTCCCGGGAGCCCTCGTCGAATTGAGCATCAGCCCAGACGGAAGGACCCTCGCTGCCGTGGGGTTGAACTCCTCGGCCCAACTGTATGACCTCGAAACGGGTGCTCTGCAGAAGGAGATCCTGACTCCCAGCAGCTCCCTGTTCAGCGCGGCGTGGTCCCCCAACGGAAGATACCTGGCCTTGGGTGGCTACGATGGAGCGGTCCGTCTATGGGACACCCGTGAAGGAGCATTTGCATGGGTATTTAGAACCGATGCCCACACCCTTGCTCTCTCCTTCTCGCCCGATGGAACCATGCTGGCAAGCTCCTGCCATGACGGTCAGTTGTTCCTCTGGAACGTTGAGCAGGGCGAACTGCTCTCCACCGCAATCGTCCAAAAAGGATCCGTTCGTTCCGTGTGTTTCAATGACAATGGACATTCCCTTCTCTCCGCAGGGCAGTCGGGCATCGTCCGGACCTGGGGCGTGGAGAAACCATTGGCGGAGGATTTCGCAGGTCTCGGCGGAGATTCCATATACCGGGCAACCGTTTCCTCCGATGGCACCGCTGTGGCATTTGGCTTCCTCGGGGGCAAGGTGGCCGTCTGGAGCCGAGAAGAGGACCGCTTCCTCTTCGAGTCGGACGACATGGATTCGGTCTACTGGACCTTGGCCTTTTCGCCGGACGGGAAGAAGGTTGCCGCAGCGGGCATGTCTGGCCAAGCGATGGTTTGGGACATGGCCCTTGGAGGTCCCCCAAAAATCATCCATACCTACGAACGGCGAGCCACCGGTTTCTCCTTCTTCGGAGACCGGGGAGAATTCGCTACGGCAGGAGATCGATTTGTCCACCTGTGGAATGCTGAAGGAAAGCAGCA
>CALFHQ010000263.1 GCA_937876385.1 uncultured Pseudomonadota bacterium | reverse complement strand
GGGAATATTGACCTCCTCGTCCACGGAATCCGCCGGACAAACAGAGAAGGAGTCGTACAAGCCGGCCCCGGAGAACAGGATTGAGTCCTCTGCATTGGATGACGACCGGAACCGAACCATCACCAATGCGCTCCCGAAGCTCCCTTTCAACTGGGCGAGAAGCAACTTATCGAGCCCCTCCGGCAACACCCCATCCCGACGGGCCAACTCCTGAAAAGCTTCCAGTTGCTCCCCTCGCCAGTTCTCGTCGAGAAACCGGTCGTCTCCAACGAGGTCCTCGAGAATCTGCCGGTAGGTCAGCGATTCACTCCCCGTTCCAGCGCGGTTTTCGTCCAGAAAACGCTCGTACCAATGGAAGGGAATCAGGAAACCCGAAACCGGACTGGGGGGGGCACCGAATCGATTCAGCAAAGCCAAGTTCGTCCCCTTGGCCCCGGTGCGAAGGAGCGACCGCTCCCGTTCCTCGGCGTTTTCCACTGGAACGTCCTCGAGGGGCTCAAGGGTTGCAAAATCCAGTTCCAAATCCACAGGCACGGACGCCACAGGTGTTGACCCGGACCAGAATTCTTCCGCTTCCTCCACGGAAACGTCCCCGACCACCAGGTACCCTTCTTCATACACTTCGAGTCGAACCAACTCGTTGTCGAATCCCTCGAATCGGACCATTCCGTCCGGGTCGTACAGGTTCGGCGTTCCCCGTCTGGCCGTTCGAACTGTGAGGTGGGACAGCGTGCTTTGAGGCTCCAGAGTCACCACGGCGGCCACAACCGCCTCCAAATCCGCTGGGACTTCCTCAAGGACGAGAATGTCGGTGGTCTCCAGAGTGCCCGCTTTGGTCCTTGCGTCAAGCTCCTGGAGGGAGAGTACTCGGACGGTTCCGTACGCAATCCCTGGGGTATACACCTCCACCCCCGAGTCCATCTTCGAATAGGGGTTCAACACGGCCAACCCGACTCCATCCATACTAGGGAACTCCTGGCGCTCGGCATCGGTGAGGGGAACCACGAACTCCATCTCTTCTCCCAGAAGCTGCGTCAGGGCCTCTGCAACCATGGTTAGGTCAGAAGGATCAAGGGCCGGCGAAGAGGCCAGGGGATCGGTGACCACCGAAAAGCCCATGCGGCCGTCCCAAAGCCGCACCACGGACCCGGTGAAATAGCTTCTCGTCTCGGGGTCCATCACCAACTCCCGGTATTGTTCCAGAGAGAGGGCAGGAAACCGCTCTGGAAACACCGAAAAGAGGAACTCTCGGTGGATTGGAAAGAGATTGGCGTTTTGCAGCAATGGAGGAAGGAGAGCCGCATCGGACCTCGCAGGGACCATGAACTTCCCCACCCGCTCCACATCCGCCGACCCGGAGTCCTCCACGGTCAAGAACCGGAAATCTTCCGCTGACACTCGGCCATCCCGGCAAGTCACCGTTCCATGGGCTTCATTGGCGCCGTCGCAAACCCCTTCCGTTCCCAAAGAGAGGGAAGGTGACCCCACCCCCTCGACGTTCTTGAACCTTGGAATCTCCTCATTGGGTTCACCCGCCGTGGGTCGCAAGACGCCGGTACCGGTGCCCGAAGGCAACAGTCCATAGGTTTGTCCATGAAAGAGCTTGGGCCACTGCAAACTGCTGAGGAGGGTGTCTCCTCTACACAAGGCAGCGGAGCCGCCGTTACGAGGAAAGCTCAGGCTGTGGTGCAGGGCCCGATAGAGCACCACCCTTTCCCCTGCCGGAAGAGACGTCACCTCTTGCAGCGATTCCCCGCCTCCATCGCAGGTTTTTCCTTTCACCAAAGAAAGTTCCGCTAGATTCACCGCCTCTTCCCCCCGATTCCACACCTCCACCCACTCCTCTTCGGCAGACAACTCAACGATTTCCACTCGAATTTCGGGGGTGCTTCCACATGCAGTGGCGACCAGAAGAACCAGCACGATGTTGCAAAACGATCTCATGGACCGAGTCTACCAGAGTTCCTTTTGTGGGGGCAACGCCTCTAATTACCGCTAACTCGACTCGTTATGGCCGTATTCTTTCTAGAATGGCCCACAAGTCCTTGACAGCCCATCTGTTGCTGTTCGAACATCGCTCTATCAAGAACTTGTCGACGATTTCGCGACCGAGGAGGGAAGGACACAATGGACCCGGTACTTCTGGCTCGAATCCAATTTGCAGTGACGATTGGGTTCCACTTCATCTTCCCCCCCATCTCAATTGGGCTCGCGTGGATGCTTGTTGTGATGGAGTGGAAAGGATGGAGAGGAAATGACCCCGAATGGGTGCGGTTGGGACGATTCTTCGGAAAGCTCCTGGCCATCACCTTTGCCGTGGGGGTGGCCACGGGAATTGTCATGGAGTTCCAATTCGGAACCAACTGGGCCGACTACTCTCGGTTCGTGGGGGACATCTTTGGTGCCCCACTGGCGGCTGAAGGGGTCTTCGCCTTCTTCCTGGAGTCCACCTTTTTGGGAATCTACCTTTTTGGTCGCAATCGCGTCTCCAAGCCGGTGCACTGGTTCTCCATCCTGATGGTAGCCATCGGC
>CALFHQ010000262.1 GCA_937876385.1 uncultured Pseudomonadota bacterium | reverse complement strand
AAAATTTGTCTTGTGGCGGGGTTCCCGAGTGGTCAAAGGGGACAGACTGTAAATCTGTTGCCAGCAGGCTTCGAAGGTTCGAATCCTTCCCCCGCCACCGTTTCTTAGCGGGAGTAGCTCAGCTGGCTAGA
Organism: uncultured Pseudomonadota bacterium; assembly: GCA_937876385.1. GTDB lineage: Bacteria > Myxococcota_A > UBA9042 > CAIXZC01 > CAIXZC01 > CALFHQ01. The sequence continues at coordinate 1,786 of CALFHQ010000262.1, read as the reverse complement.
GCATCAGCCTTCCAAGCTGAGGGTCGCGGGTTCGAATCCCGTCTCCCGCTCTGAAGCCATCCTGCTTGTTGGGGTGGCAACGTTGATTTTGAGGTTTTGGGCCTACGTAGCTCAGTAGGTAGAGCACCTCCTTGGTAAGGAGGAGGTCACCAGTTCAATTCTGGTCGTAGGCTCCGAGGGACAAAGTTTTGGAGACTTCCTAGCGCAGTCGAAAGAGGAGAAGATCATGTCGAAAGAGAAATTCAAAAGAACAAAGCCGCACGTGAACGTGGGTACCATCGGTCACGTGGACCACGGAAAAACAACCCTGACGTCTGCGATTACCAAGGTGCAGTCCCTTCGTGGGTTTGCCTCTTACATCGCATACGACGATGTTGCCAAAGCGTCTGAGGCGCATGGGCGGCGTGACGAGACGAAGATTCTCACGATCGCCACCGCTCACGTCGAGTACGAAAGCACCCTGCGGCACTACGCACACGTTGACTGCCCAGGGCACGCCGACTATGTGAAGAACATGATTACCGGTGCAGCTCAGATGGACGGTGCTATCCTCGTGGTGGGCGCTGATGACGGCCCCATGCCGCAGACCCGAGAGCACATCCTCCTGGCCCGCCAGGTGAACGTTCCGGCAATCGTCGTGTTTTTGAACAAGATTGACCTGTTGGACGATCCCGAACTCCTCGAGCTCGTTGAGCTGGAAGTTCGTGAACTGCTCAACAAGTACGAGTTCCCCGGTGACGATCTTCCCATCATCAAGGGAAGCGCCTCCAAGGCCATCGCTGCCCCGAATGCGGAACATGAGGACGCTCAGTGCATCATCGAACTGATGGATGCTCTGGACGCCTACATCCCGATGCCCGAGCGAGAGACGGACAAGCCGTTCTTGATGCCCATCGAAGACATCTTCTCCATCAAGGGCCGTGGTACCGTGGTGACCGGTCGAATCGAGCGTGGAACCATCCACACCGGCGACGAAGTCGTTATCATCGGTCTGAGCAAAGACGCTCGCAAGACCACCGTGACCGGCGTCGAAATGTTCCGGAAGATTCTGGACCGTGGCGAAGCGGGCGACAACGTGGGCCTGCTCCTGCGTGGTATCGACAAGAACACGGTGGAACGAGGAATGGTTCTGGCCAAGGCCGGGACGATCACCCCGCACGCCAAGTTCAAAGCTCAGGTGTACGTGTTGACGAAGGACGAGGGTGGACGACACAGTGCGTTCAGAACCGGTTATCGTCCCCAGTTCTACATTCGTACCACCGACGTGACCGGCGCTATTTACCTGCCGGAAGATCGCCAGATGGTTATGCCTGGTGACCACGCTGACTTCACCGTCGAGCTCATCTACCCGGTGGCTCTCGAAGTGAACTCCCGATTCGCCGTCCGTGAAGGTGGACGAACCGTGGGTGCCGGTGTTGTGACCGAGATCATCGAGTAAGAGCGGCGCGCAACGACGCAAACGGGGTTTGGGCATCGGTTTTGCCGGTGCCCGACCCAGGAGAAAGAAGTCATGGCAGCGAAGAAGGGCGCACGCGTCGTGATTCACCTGGAATGCACTACCTGTCGCAAAAGCGAGGTGGCCGGCGTTTCGAGGTACACGACGCAAAAGAATAAGCGGACTACAAGTGGACGAATGGAGCTCAAGAAGTACTGTCGTTTTGAGCGCAAGCATACGGTCCACAAAGAGACTCGATAGCAGTTTTTTTAGCGTGGGCCAGTAGCTCTAATTGGCAGAGCGTCGGACTCCAAATCCGAAGGCTGGGGGTTCGAATCCCCCCTGGCCTGC
>CALFHQ010000261.1 GCA_937876385.1 uncultured Pseudomonadota bacterium | reverse complement strand
CATTGAGAGTACCCCCGCACGACTCGGAGTGGGTCGGTCGGGAACCCGATACCTCACGGACACGGCCCTGCGCTTCCTGACCGATCACGCTGCTGCCCGAGACGCTGTGCACTCTGATGTGGACGAAGAGATCATGTCGAAGATGGGCGTTATCACTCTGAATTCGGCAGCGGAAGACAAGCGGGAGTTTCTGGCTCGGCCGGATCTGGGTCGCCGCTTGAGCGAAGAGTCGGTGCAGCGGGTTCAACGGGAGGGAGACAAGGGGCTTCAGGTACAGATTGTGGCCGCTGACGGGTTGAGTGCCACGGCGTTGAATGTGAACCTTCCGCTGGTTCTCCCGGTGTTGCAGGCGGAGTTTGCCAGGTTGGGTATTCGTACGGGGCAGGTGTTCGCCATTAGAAACGGCCGCGTAGCGGCCGCCGACGAAGTAGCCCGCCTCACGGGAGCCGAGGTGCTGTGTCTTCTGGTTGGAGAACGTCCTGGACTGAAGACAGCGGAATCCATGGGTGGCTACGTAACCTACATGAAGGTGGCCAATTTCAACGAGGCCATGCGCTTTGTTGTGTCCAACATCCACCAGGGTGGCTTGTTGCCGGAACCGGGGGGCCGTCAGGTCGCCGGTTTGTGCCGAAAGGCGTTGGATGAGAAAAAGACGGGGGTTGACTTCTCGGCATGATATTGGAACCGATCAGACCCCAGGTGCTCTCCGTTCGCTCCATTCCTCAGGTGGACGCCCAGTTGGCCAAAGAATTGGCGCTGGAACCCCGGCATCGAAGTGTCGGGATGATCACCTGCACCATCGATGATGCCCTGTACGCGGCCTTAGACGAAGGCACCAAGGCGGCCGACGTAGATGTCGTCTATGCCAAGTCATTCTATGCAGGGGCCGCACATGCCTCCGGTCCCTTTTCCGGGGAGATCATTGGAATCTTCGCTGGGGAGGACTCCGAAGAGGTCTCCAGCGCCCTCCAGGCAGCGCTGCGGTATCTCGAAAACAAGGCGTGGTTCTTTTCTGCCGACAGTGGCAACGAGCTGGCGTTTTTCCCCCATGTGATCCCCAGCGTCGGGCACTACCTGGCCAAACAAGCGGGGGTGGAACCTGGGACTGCCATGGCCTATCTCATCGCACCTCCCATCGAGGCCATGCTGGGACTCGATGCGGCGCTCAAGGTGGCCGATGTGGAGATGAAGGTCTTCTATCCACCTCCCTCCGAGACGAACTTCGCCGGTGGGCTGCTGGTGGGGGATCTTCCCGCTGTTGAAGCTGCGGCCCAGGCATTTCAGGACACTGTACTGGAGCTGGCCCAGGTTCCCCATCGAATCGACCCGAAACCCGACGTGGAAGAGCTGGCGACGATATTCGGGAAGAAGGCGCTGCACAGAACGGTTGGGAGCAAGCCCTACCAGATCCTGGAGAGTGGGTTGGAGGTGGACTTCAAGCCGCCGGGCTACACCCACATGTTTGACAACCAGAGCCTCGTCAAAAAGACCCATCGAGTGGTTCGCCTTCGGGGCCAGATGGATTTGCTGCAGGCCTTGGTCATCGAGGCGGCGGTGGTCTGTCGACAAGAAGGGTTCGACGACGTCTCGGAGGATCTCCAGGACGTGTTGAATTACCTGCGGCAGCTCATGAGCGCCGAGGTTACGGGAAGGCCGGTGCCCCAGTTGAGTGTGGGTGGGTTCAACGCCGAGGAGCTTCACCGGATTTCCCACAACACCATGAAATTCATGGGGGTAGGCTGGGTGCTTCCAGAGCCTTCCATGGGGGCTGCGGTGTCCAAGCTGAATCTTCTGCGGGCTCGCTCCCGGGAAGTGGAACTCGCTGCCATGGACGCATTGGGCGGTGACACGCATATGGACTCAAACCAGCGGGACGCCCTTCTTCACGGACTCAATCGCCTCTCTAACGTGCTTTACGTTCTGGTGTGCAAGGCCATAGGAGCAAGCAGCAGGCAGTGAGCTGCAGGCAGTGAGCAGCAGGCAGTTCCGGTCCAAATTGCAGCCCAACAGGGTCAGTTCGGCTAGTCTAAACAGGATCCTACTGATTAGAATTGCTCGAGAATGCTGTGCACCATCACCAGAAGCTCACGAGGCGAAAACGGCTTTGCAAGGAAGTCGGTGGACAGCAGGGCGACTCCCTCCCGTTTGAGAACCGAATCGGTGTATCCTGAGAGGAACAGGAATCGCAAGTTCGGCTGCAATTTGGCGGCTTTGACAGCCAACTCATCCCCCGGTATCCCTGGGAGAACAATGTCGGTGACAAGCAGGTGGTACGGCTCTTCGTTCTGCATGGTCTCAAGGGCGACCTCCGGCCTGGCGCATGCAGTGACATGGAATCCATTGTCCCGAAGCACTCGGGTCACGACGGTTCGAATGGTAGTGTTGTCTTCCACCAACATGACTCGACCGACGCCCGTTGGAATCTCCAGCTTCGAATCATCGGTGCTGGGTTGCAGCGGTTGCACTCCCTCGTAGCGGGGAAGGTAGATTTTGAATGAGGTGCCACGGTTCAACTCAGAGTACACGTCCACGGAACCCTCGTGACCGTCGATGATGGATTTCACGGTGGCCAGGCCGAGGCCGGTGCCCCGGTTGATTGCCTTGGTACTGTAGAAGGGGTCGAAGATCCTCTGAATCACCGCATCGGTCATTCCGGTGCCTGTGTCGCACACCATGAGGCACACGTAGTCCCCCGGGGGAATGGTCATTTGGGCACCGATGTGGTCTCCTCTCAGGGTCTTGACGAACGTCTCGATGGTCAGTTTTCCACCGTTTGGCATGGCGTCTCTGGCGTTGATACACAGATTCACCAGCACCTGCTCGAGTTGGCCGCAATCGCCTCGGATGGGCCAGACACGGTCGCCCAGCTCGAATGCCAACTCGATACTCTCCCCAAGAAAGCGCGAGAGCATGTTCTGCCTGGTGCGGAGGAGCTTGTTGAGGTTCACCTCTCGAAATTCGCTGGGGGATTTGCGGCTGAAGGAGAGGAGTTGACGGGTAAGAGCCGAGGCGCTGTCCGTGAGTCGCCGAATCTCCTGGAGGCTCTCGTGGCCTTGACCGCCCTCTTCCACGTCTTCAAGGCCGAAGTCCGTGAAGGCGCCGATTCCGGTGAGCAGATTGTTGAAATCATGAGCGACACCCCCGGCCAGGCGTCCCACCGCCGACAGCTTCACTTCCGTGACGTCATTCATGACCGCCACAGCGCCTGCAATCACTCCGTCATCATCCAGGAGTGGATCGGTTGTCACGTTGAAGCAGCGACGATCCAGTTCTATCTCGGTACTGGCTCGCTGGAGAGTCCCTTGCATGACGAGGAAGGGGCATCCTTCCACGGGAGCTGAGGTGCCATGAACGACGGCCCAGCAGTGGTGCCCGATGATCTCTTCAAAAGTCTTCGAAACCAGGTTGGCGAAGGAGCGGTTGCAGCGGGTGATGCGCAGTCCTGCGTCCAGGAGAAAGAGGGGACTGCCGATAGAATCGATGGTCGCTCGCCACTGCTGGGCAGCCTCTCTCAGTTGCTTCCGTCCTCGGATTCGCTCCAGGCCGCTGCTGATGCTGACGCTCAGCGTTTCTGCAAGAGCGATGAACTCCCCGTCGATGATGCCTCCCTCTTTCGAAGCGAAGACCAGAAAACCAGCAACCTTGGAGTCGACAGAGCGGATGGGTATTTTGGCGAATCCCCCATAGGCGTTGCCCGCCTCGTCTCTCGGCATGTTTGGAATGGTCGAAACTCCGGTGGAATCGGTGCCGGTCCAAACGGTGCCCATGTCGGTGAAGCGAGGCAGCGGGCTCGGTTGCTTTTCACCGTTTTGTGTGGCGAAGAGGTGGAAGTCCTTGCCTTTGAATTGCTCGGGGTGGGAGGCCGAATGGAACGAGTCGGGAGCGCTATGGCTGGGGCGTACCTCCACGGCGTCCACCGGGAGCATTCCCGCCAGGATGTCGGCGATTTCCTGCACCAGTTCGTCGGAGTGCGCTACCCGATTGAGGCAGCCGAGAACTTCTCGAGTGACCACCTGGTAGCTTGCCAGACGTTCAGCTCGCCTGGCGGCCCTGGCATCGCCGAGGGCTCTGTCGATGGCCGGCAGGAGTCGAGTGAGGTTGTCTTTCAGGATGTAATCATTGGCGCCGGCGCGCAGGGTCTCAACGATGGCTTCTTCTTTGACAATTCCCGACGTGGCGATGATGGGAAGGGTGGGTTGCTGGTCGTGAACGAGCTTGATTGCTTCGAGACCGGTGAGGGTAGGCATGACGTAGTCGACGATGGCCAGGTCGAAGCTCTCTTCGTGGAGGAGAGCCAGCAATGCCTCAGCGGTGTCGGTTCTTTTCCATGTCGTCGTGATGCCATGGTGTGACAGGTATCTGACGAAGAGCAGTACATCGTCTTCCATGTCATCGACGAAGAGGATCTTCAATTGGGTGGCTCCGCTGTTTCGTCGCTCCATGGCCTACTCCTGGATCTGGGCACGTTCATTTATCGTGGCCCAGTAACGACCGATGACTGCTATGGTCTCGGAATACTCGGTTGAATCCACTGGTTTCTGGACGTAGCTATTTGCTCCTGACTGGTAACAATCCACGAGGTCTCGATGCTCTTTGGAGCTCGTCAAGATGACCACCGGCAAGGCGCTGGTGCGTGGGTTGGAGCGGATCGCTTTGAGAACTTCCAGCCCCCCCATCTTGGGCATCTTGAGGTCCAGGATGACGACTTTGGGCGTCAGGCATTGAGCCGGGTTGGGAGAGAACAAGTGGTCTATGGCCTCTTGTCCATTGGCGACGGCGATGATCGGGTAATCTCCGATGGACCGCTTCAGCGCTCGACGGGCGAGAAGCCTTTCATCCTCGCTGTCCTCCACCAGGAGAATGGGGTCTACTCGCATTGGGCTCCTCCAACATCCGAGACCGAGGGGCCCAAAGTGAAGCGGAAGCAGGCTCCCTCTCCAATTTTCCCCGAGGCAGACACGGTCCCGCCGTGTCTGTGGATGGCTCTTCTCACGATGGCAAGGCCTATCCCGGTTCCTTCGAATTCGTCGTCGGAGTGGAGTCGTTGGAACGGAACGAAGAGCTTGTCAACATAGGCCATGCTGAAGCCGGCTCCGTTGTCTCGAATGACGTACATGGGGCGGTCTTCGTGGTTCTCCTTGCGCAATTCGATGCGGGCCTGGGTGGCCTTTGATGTGTATTTCCAGGCGTTCTCCAGGATGTTTTGGAGGACCACTCGAATGAGCGTGGGGTCTGCTTCATCTGTCAAACCCTCTTCAATAAACAGTTCAACCTTCCTCTCGGGATTCTGTTCTTGAAGGTGGCAGAGGATTTCTCGAGTTTCTCGTGACAGGTTGACTGGCTGCCTCGTCAGCTCCCTTCGCACAATTCGCGAGAGTTGGAGCAGGTCATCGATGAGCTGTGCCATTCGCTGTGCGCTGCGTCTGATTCGATGGAGGTAGTCCTTGCCCATATCATCTATTTTGTCACTGCAGTCTTCCAGGAGGGCCAGGGAGAAACCGTCGATGGAGCGCAGAGGGGCTCTCAGGTCGTGGGAGACAGAGTAGGCGAAGGAATCCAGATCTCGGTTTGCTGCTTCCAGTTCATGGGTTCTCCGGTCTACTCGCAGCTCCAGCTCTTCGTTGAGCCTTCTCACCTCCTCTTCTGCCTTCTCTCGCTCCGCTACCTCCTCCTTCAGCTTCTGATTGCTCTCTCGAAGGGAAGCGGTTCGTTCTGCCACCCTCTCTTCCAGCTCGAAGGTCAAGGCGGTGAGCCCCCGTTGAGTCTCCATCAACTCGGTCGTGAGGGTCTCAATCTGAAGTTGCGCCCGGTCCATCTGGTCCCTCTCTTGTTGGTTCATTTACTGCCTCCTCCCTTTGACCACGATGATTGCTGCGTCATCCCTCATCTTCCCCTCTTTTCGCAGCAGGAGTTGTGCTCCCATGGCCGCCGGCTGGTTCCAGAGCTCCGGATAATCGTCGATTCGCCAGCCGGTGCTCAATCCATCGGAGTGGAGTACCAGCATGGCGCCTGCATTCCATCCATGCAAAGTGCTCCTTGCCGGCGGGGCAGCGCCCCCAAGGACCCCCCGTTGAATCAGGAAATGCTCAAGCGTTCCATCTAGAAACAGGCGGGCTTCGATGTTTCCCACGCTGGCGAACTGCAAGATGTTTGCCCTCCAATCAATGCGGGCAACGGCCATCACCACCCCGCGAGTTCCCCGGCAGTTCCGAGCGACACCAAGGAAGACGTCGGTGAGAGGTCGATCAAAATGGGTCGAGACATATTGCTCTGCCTTCCGAGATGCCAGGTGGGCCTCTGGTCCGTGGCCCAGTCCATCGATCACTGCGACGAGGCTAAACCCATCCCCAGAGAAGTGCACAACCGAGTCCCCGCACACCTTCATGCCCGGGTGAGGACGGATGGCCGCCCCAATGTCCAGCGGATTTCGCTCCTTGCTCTGTCCGACATTCCGCAAGTAGCGGACCGCTCGAATTCGGGTCCCTTCGACGTTGTTGGAGTGGCAATCGAGTTCGTCCATGAGCCGGTTGATGGCTCCCAGGCCGCAGCCCAGACTGTGGGAGGTTGTATAACCATCACGAAGGGCCTGTTCGAAATCTGGGATGGAGGAGCCCATGTCGAAGCTCTCCAGCACAATCCCCGGCGCGGATTCGGGCTGGCAAGCTCCCAACGTCAAGCTGCCTCTTCCGGCATGAATGAGTACGTTGGTCCCCAACTCTGATGCGACGATGCCCATTTCGTGAACGGAGTTGTCGTCAAAGCCCAACTCGGCAGCAAGAGACTTTGCCTCTCTTACGGCTACGTAGACGTCAGACCCGTGTTGCAACGAAATGGTGCGTTGTTCCTGCAAAATCCCCTCAGTTGTTCCTTTTCCACTTTCGAATGGTCACAATGGTGCCCTTCCCGACTTCGGACCAGACATGAAACTCGTCCATCATCCGCTTTGACCCGGGTAGCCCCAATCCCAGCCCGCGGCTGGTTGTGTACCCCGGCTCCATGGCTTGCGGAATGTCAGCGATTCCAGGTCCTTCATCCTGAAACTCCAACTCGATACCGACGGCGCCTCTCTGGTGCAGAACCGCGTATTTCATGCGGCCTTTGCCAGCGTAGCGGTAGATGTTCCGGGCCAGTTCGGAGGCAGCGGTGATGATTCGAGTGACGTCAGTGAGGTTGAATCCAATGCCGCTGGCCAAGTCTCTTACCTGTTTTCGCACATAGACGATGTCGTCTTCGCCGTCGATGTGGGTGGTTCCGTCGGGCAGCACGGCTCTTCCCTTCTGGTCTGGAGGGGAACTCGATGGGTAGCTGTCCCTCATCGGTCCCACTCTTCCTCTTCGAGCCCTTCCAGCATATCCAGGGCCCGATCCATGTTTAGAGCGGTGAGGATGTTTCCCAGGCTGAGCCCCAACTGGGTGGCTGTGATGGCGACCTCGGGGCGCATGCCGGAGATTACAGTGCGTCCTCCCATGAGGCCGACCATCTGTGCCGTCTCCACGATGGTTCGGGCAAAAAAGGAGTCCAGAGCCGACACTGTGGAGATGTCGAGGATGAGCCCTTTGGCCTCATGTTGCTCCATGGATTCCAGGATCTTCTGCTGAAGGTGGTTGATGAGGTCGTCGCCGGGCTCGGCCGGAACGGTCACGAACAGAATCCCCCTCAGTTTCAATACAGATACGTTGCTGTCCAGCATATCAAATTCCCCTTCCGGTTTCGTTCATCAGTCCTTCTTGTGTGGCTTGCTGCTCACGACCCGAAGGTTCAGTTCTTGCAGCGTAAACTCCAGTCCTGAGGCCAACGAGGCGCAGGTCTTAAGCTCGCCCAAGTCCATTCCCAATTGAACCAGTGTCTGGGCAATTCGGGGGCTCACACTTGTGAGGATCACCTCGGCCCCCAGCAACTTCGTCGCTGTAGAGCATTCGAGCAGGTGCTGGGCGGTCTGGGAATCCACCACCGTCCACTTTCCTCTTGGTCATTACAAACCCTCTTCCTTCAAGAACGACGTGCTATCTCAAAGCCGCTGATTCTAAGAGCCTCCTTGAGGCCCACGGAGAGGCTGGCGTAGGTCTTCAGAGTGCCCACGTCCAGCCCCAGGTGAACCAGCGTCTGTGCGATGTTCGGTCGCACGCCGGTGAGCATTACCTCTGCGCCCAGCAGGCGGGCAGCGGCGAAGGATTCCAACAGATGTTGGGCGGTCTGGGTGTCGATGACTGGAACCCCGGTGATGTCCACGAGTCCGACCTTGCAGTGGTGCTCCACGATGGCATCCAGGAACCGCTGCATGAAGGACTGGGTTCGCTGGCTGTCTAAGGCTCCGATAAGCGGAGCGGCAACCACCCCGTCCCAGATTCGGATCATCGGGGTTGATATCTCCAGAATCTCTTGGGCCTGCTGTCGGATCCGATCGTCGGCCAATTTTCGGTCGGTGATGTCTCTCTTGTTGGTGCGAATCCCCCGATAGGCTCCCGAAGTGTCGAACACCGGCTGTCCAGAGAGTGCCATCCAGGCCACCCCGCCGTCCTTTCGAATCAATCGGAACACTTCGTCGTTGAGAGGCTCTTGGGTTTCAGCACATCGCCGCAACAAAGCGACGACTCTCTTTCGGTCCTCGGGATGAAGCATGGGGGATGGGAAGTTCTCCATAGCGCCACATTCCTCAACGCTGTACCCCGTCTGATCTTCCACCGATGGGCTGGTCCAATAGAGCGTTCCATCGGGTTCGTGCCAGCTTTCCCAATCGTATGTGAAGTCGGCGATGAGCCGGAAGTTCTCTTCGCTCCTAAGCAGCGCAGCCGTTGCCCGGCGCGCTTCGGTAACGTCGATGCCGGAGCCCAAGGTGCCCTTGATCTTTCCGTTCTCGTCGCGCACCAGGGTACTGTGCCAGGAAATGATGCGCTGGTTGCCGCTCTTGGCTTGCATCGTCTGTTCGTGGTACTCCGTCTCTTCGATGTCTCCCGCCATGAGCTGCTTGAATACTTCCTTGGCCTCCACCACGGCGTCCTTCGGCAGGCAGTGCGAGAACCAGTCGGCACCCATGAGCTCTTTCGTGCTGTACCCGAATATCTCAGCGGTGCGGCGATTCATCCTTCTCACTCGGCCCCTTCGATCCAACTCGACGACGGCCGTCTGAACGAGGTTCATCAACTCTTCACAGGCAGGAGTTGGTGCAGCGTTGACTCCGTTCTCATTGCCCTTGCCCGCCGCTATCCCTTTGGTCTTGCTCATCGAACCCCTCCTCTGTGTCGTGTTCTTCTTGGTCGGTGGCCTCGAGGTGGAGAACCGGGAGGCCGCCGCCAATGCTTTCGCCTTCTCTATCCTGGTCGGACTGAACCAAATGCCGAGACCTATTATGCCATTTTAGTGAGTTGGAAAGAAAGAAAAAGTGATACGTTTGGGTGGTAAATACGGATATTGGTCTCAGAGTCGGCCCGGGCTGTGGTTAATCCCTCTGCAAATTCTTTATTTCGAGGCTTGATAAGGTACCATGGGTTGTTGTTCCAGACAGGTGCCAACGTGAAATGGGTCTCCCGAGGTGTTCACTGTGAAACTTGATTTTCTCGTCGTTGTGGGTTCGTTAGTTCTTCTATGTGCCTGTTCCTCCGGCAGCTCCTCATCTGATGTGGACGTTGGAGTCGATTCCGTGGTCGATGTTGCAGTCGACCAGGTCGGCGATGTCCAGGACGACAGGGCCGGCGACTCCGATGGGATCTTGTCCGACGTCGTTGAGGATTCTGAGGAGCTTGGGTTCAAACCCCACGAGCCACCAGAACCCTTTGGAACTCTCGTCCTTCCCGATCCCGCTTACCGACAGGAATCGAATCACGTAGTCACCGACGGGCTTCCCGACGGGGGGAACATAGTGGCCCTGGTTCGCACTCCCCATGTTCCGGGGGAGGGGGGGACGGTTCTTGTGGGGAGTGAAGGATTGTGGCTTTCGGATGGAGGCGGGGAAACTGCGGTTATCGCTCTCCCGGATTCTGAGACGGCGATGGGTGCAGTTGCCGGTCCCACGGGCATCTTCGTCGCCAGTCAGACGGCCTTGTACTCTGACAAGTATGAGGCGAACTTCGAGAAGCTTTTTGATTTTCCCGAGGGAGCGACCTTTCGGACACTGGATCAGTTGGACGTATTGACTTTGGTTGCCACCGACCTCGGTTTGGCCCTGTGGACGAATCACGGGGAGCCTGTTTGGATTTCCTCTGACGACCCTTTGGAAGGGGCTTGGTTTGCAGGCACTGTTGTCATCGCTGCCACCTCTGGAAAACTCTTGGCATACGCCGTGAACTCGGGAGGATTGAGCCCAGAGCCGCTGTGGACGGTGGACACAGATGTGGGAGCGGTGGTGGGAATCGTCTGGAACGTTCAACTGCCACAGCAAATCGATCTCCTGGTCGTGGGGAGCAACGGGTTGTTTGGCTATGAGATTCAGGAAGGCGGCGTCGAACCGGTGGCCGAATCCATGCTCTCCTCCACTCGAGTTCCGTTGAACGATGCCACCTGCGCTGCAAAGGATGGCAATGGCGGGTTTGTCGTCGGCACAGCCCACGGGGCCTACCGAATCGTCAACGAAGACCCGGCCATTGGACCAGAGTACCGAGTGTACGTGCCCAACCGATGGATGCCCAACGCGCCGGTTACCGACATTGCCTTAGAGTCTGGAGAGGATGGGGAGCCACAGTGGGTCTTTGCCACCACACAAGGGTATGGGCGAGTGACTTCTTTGACCATCACCGTGGCGGACAAAGTGGTTCCCATGCAAGAGCGCGTCGTCTTGAGACATGATCGAGATGGGGCCATCGCTGATTCCCACCTCACAGTGGCAGGAGACCTATCCTCCAATATCCCCTGGGACAGCGACAACGACGGCGGTTGGACCTGCTATTGGCTGCTCTCCGAGTGTTTCCGCTACAAGGTCACCGGGGACCCCGAGGCCAAAGCACACTTCGACCGCTCTCTTGAGCGCATGCTGAGTTATCGAACTCTCACCGGCACCGACTGGTTTCTGGCCAGGGCGGTTATCCGTATCGAGGGCTGCCAGTTGGACGATTGCGACGGCCCAGACGATGGCGAGTGGTTCCTCTCTCCCGATGGGGAATGGTGGGTGAAGGCGGACACCTCCAACGATGAAGTGACCTCCCACATGTTCATGATGGGGCATGCCTACGACCTGTGTGCCGACAAAGAACAACGGCAAGCCATCGCCGCGCATGTCGACGGCATCATCGGGGGAATTGTGGACAACGATTTCAACCTGGTGGATCCCCAAGACGGCTTGCCCACTTCCTATGGCCAATTTGGACCGGACTACGTCAACAGCCCCTTTGGGGGGATGCTTGCGGATGGGGGGCGAAGGGCCGCGCAGATGATCGGTGCTTTGAACCTGGCCTATTATGTTACCGGGAAAGAGAAGTACCTGGAGGCCAAGAAGACCCTCATCGCCGAACACGATTACGACGACGCCATCCGGAACATCGGTGACGAGGACGTGTACCCTCTGTGCGCCGGGCATGGAGATTGCGACGAACTGGCCATGCAGGCGTTCTTCCCCCTCCTGAGGTACGAAACCAACGACGCACTGCGGGTCTGGTGGATGGAAGGATGGAATCAACTCTACTCCCACTTGAAGGACCAGGAAGACGCCGTGTTCGACATGTCTCATGCCGTCTTTGGAGGCGACTCCCCGGATCTTCAATGGGTCATGCGATGGTTTCGGCGCTACCCCACGGACCTTATTCGGTGGGTCATCTACAACGAACCGAGACAGGATCTCACCACCGTCCCCGATTACTACCTGGTCAAGGAGCCCGGGGCAAATATCCGTAGAAGAAGCGACGGGCACATCTTCCCCGCCGACGAGCGCCCCAACGAGCGCCACAACACGAACCAATTCAGATACCTCGGTGGACATGGACCCTACCGGGAGATGGATGGAGCGGACGCCATATTTCCCTACTGGATGGGACGGTACTATGGATTCGTGAAGGGACCTGAAGAGTGAGTCTCTACTGAACTTCCAGGGTGGCTCCTCGATTCAAGACGAGGAATCGAGTGTCGGCAATCTTCTCTTCCTTCATCACCTGGCTCAACTCCTCCAACGGCTCGAACTGACCGTCGTCGGCCAGCGCAAAGGTCCCAAAATGGGAAGCCACGCTCACCGCAGAGTCGAGCAGGAGATGGGCCTTGACTGCTTCGGCGGGGGAAATGTGAACCGGTGACATGAACCAAGCAGGTTTGTAAGCACCGATGGGAAGGAGGGACAATCGAGGGGCTCCAAAGTGCTCCTGAACCTGTTCGAAGTGTTTCCCCCAGCCCGTGTCTCCAGCAAAATAGATGGGCCCTCCGGCGGTTTGGAGCACGAAGCCTCCCCACAAGGTCCGATTGCGGTCCCCCAGACCTCTCCCTGAAAAATGGGTAGCGGGGACATACATGATGGACTCGTTGTTGGAGAGGATTCGTTCATCCCACCAGTCCATCTCGATGACCGAACCGAGGCCGACGTCCACCAACAGTTCTCGATTCCCGAGGGAGACGAGGAAGAGTGGTTTGTGGGTTGCTTCCAGCCGCTTTAATGTGGGGATGTCCATGTGGTCGTAGTGGTTATGGGTTACAAGGACCACATCGATGGGAGGAAGGTCTTCGAATCTGACACCGGGGTCGGTGAAGCGCCGCGGACCGGCGAAAGAGACGGGGCTGACTCTCTCAGACCACACTGGATCTGTGAGCACGTTCAACCCGTCGTATTGAATAAGGAAGGTCGTATGGTTGACGAAGGTGAGCCGCAACTCCCCCTCCTCCACTCGCTCGACAAATTTCTTCTCTTCTGGAGGGGTGCGCAACCGCCTCCACGGTCCTTGCTCTCGGCTGGTGGTCCACTTCCAGAAGTCCTTGAATCCGTGTTCCGGGACGTCATCCTGGTTCTTGAAGTACTTTCCATCGAAATGGTCCGTTACGGGACCCTTGTGTACCGAGCCGGCAAACATGCAGCCAACCACCAATCCAGAGGCTATCAACAGAAGAACAAGGCCACCCAGTACAAGGAAACCGTTTCGAATCCACCGTCTCAAAAGCAAACTCCCAGGCCAGAATCCCGCCTACATGGTGAGAACACGATAGGGCCTTTGCAGAAAGATGGCAAGAGTCACAAAGCCTCTCGCCCTTCGTCCCGGGCCTCCAAATGAGAGACCTGCTACCCATGTTACCGGACTGGACCGGGTGTCTGTCAGGGGGCGAACCTGGATGTTCATGAACCAGGAAGATTACGGCGTCATGGGCGTTGCGTTGGTCTCTGCCTTGCCGTCTTTGCAACCGTAGACTAGAATTCCATCAATGGGAGGGCATCGCATGTGTGGAATCACCGGTTTTGTAGATTTTCGGCACAACACGCCGGATGCCGTATTGGAGGCCATGACGGATGCTCTGGGGCATCGGGGTCCAGACGACCGGGGGCACTATGTGACCGACTTGAGTTCCTGTCGGGTGGGATTGGGGCACACCCGATTGTCCATTATTGACCTTTCGGAGGGTGGGAGCCAGCCCCGGTTGAGTCGAGACGGTCGACAGGCCATCGTCTTCAACGGGGAGATTTACAACTATCGAGAGTTGAAGGGCCCCCTCTCCCGTTTCGGCGCCCGGTTCGAGTCCACCAGCGACACGGAAGTCATCCTGGAAGCCTATCGGGCTCATGGGGCGTTGAGCGTGGAGTCATTCATCGGAATGTTCGCCTACGCCATCCTGGACGAGAAGCGGCGAAAGTTGCTGTTGGTGCGCGACCGAGCCGGTGTGAAACCCCTCTTTTATGCCCAGATGGGGGGGGTCTTCCTCTTTGGTTCCGAGTTGAAAGCGCTCATGGCGCACCCCGTCTTCGAGCGCCGCATCGACTCCCAATCCCTGCACGAGTACCTTCGCTACGGCTGGGTGCCCGGCCCTCGGAGCATCTTTGAGAGAACCTTCAAGCTCCTTCCTGGCCACTTTCTTGAGTTGGATCTGGACACCAGGGCGGTGGTCCAGACGAAGTACTGGGACG
>CALFHQ010000260.1 GCA_937876385.1 uncultured Pseudomonadota bacterium | reverse complement strand
AGATGGAGAGACTCGTGGAATCGACTACCTTCGAGTCGTCATGCCCTCTCCGTTGTCCCCTTCGGGTGACGAGACGGATGGGGTTCGTTTGAGCGACGACCCGCTTACACCGGTTTTTGAGGGAATCCCCCGGTTTGATTCACAGGGTGTGCGACACTTCCTGGTGGACGTTCCTGAAAAGCCCGAAGTCTTCTATGTGCCTTACGATGGCAGCACCCCGATTTGGCCCGAAGTGGGCCCCACGTTGATGTCCTCCGTCCCCGATGAGGGTGTGGAGAGGGTCACCGAGGGGCTCGAGGGGCTCAGCGTTTCGATCATGGTTGGCGCACCCTTCGAATCGAAGGAGAAGCTGTTCGCCATTGAGCAGTGGGACGACGCCTTCCATGTGAAGCGCCAATCCGAGGGTGTATGGGAAACGATGCTGGAGTCCCAGTGCAACGGCGCGGTCCTAAGCCACGCCGTGACCACCACCGGGGCGCTGTTCGTATTTTGTGCTCCGGTGGAGCAAGGGGACGACCGCAATTTCCAACTCTGGTTTACACCGAAAATCCTAAAAGGGGTGACCTGGAACGACCTGGGCGGTGCCCCGGACGGATACCAGGGTCCCAACTACACCAATGGGAACTCTGTGGCTCTCCTCACCGACGGAAAGGAAGTGACCAGTGTCGCCCTCCTCAAGGGCCCTGGAAGTTGGTACGCTCAGATCCGGACCTACAATGACGATGGAATCATCCTGTCCCAGTCGTTGCAGGCAATAAACGACATCTTCCTCCCCCACACGGCCACCATTGCGGCGGACGGATCCATTGTAGCCCTGGACTTTGTTCCATCAGAGAACGGCTTCCAATGGTTCACGGTTCGCTCCGCCGACAATTTCGCCACGGTGAATCGAAAGATCTTCGGGGATGGGACATACGGACGGCCGGCGCCGCTGGTTCGACTTCCCGATGACCGACTGGTATTGGCCAGCGACATGCGAGTGTCTTCAGAGATTCGCCGGGCCTTCTACATGACCAGTGACGACAACGGTGCGACCTGGTCGCAGCCGGTGTGGATTCGTCCGCAGGGTGGGGCAGATCAGCGGGTCTTGAGCCTTACGGTTGCCCCCGACGGAGGGCTTGTGGTGTTTCTCCAGGACAACGGCAGCACGAGGACGTGGGAGAACAACGACATCAAGGCCTACTATCCATCCAACGCCATCAACGACGTGGCCTTTCCTGCGCTGGAATCCGGATTCGTCCGCATCGAGACCCCCTGAATTCCGCTCACTTTGCGTCCCCTCTTCGAGCCTCTCGTTGGAGCTTTCGCAGTCGCCTCTGGGTGGCCTTTGGAAAGCGCTGAGCCCAATCAGCGAGGACCTCTGAGTCAAGGTTCTCAAGCCGGAAGTTCTGATCCAGAATTTCTGATGGGGTGACGTGGGGTCGCAGGTGAAGGAGGTCCAGCAGAGCCTTTTCCGGCGACGCCATGGCAACCCCGTTTATTCGCTCGAATCCGGCAAAGAGGTCGTCTCGAATTCGTTGGTACAAGATGGAGATGGGGCCGGTCGCCTCGGGCCCCGGACGTCCCTGGGTCACAGCCGACACTTCGTCTTGAGAGCATTCGACGACTCCATGATGGGCCAGCGCCGACCATAAGGAAACGTAGCTGGGTTGGTGCATCATCATGGCAACGTCCATGGGTTCTGGGGGGTGCAGCGCGTTGCCGAAGAGCTCCTTTCCCAGCCTCACGAGGACGCCGTCCTGGCACAGCCTGGAAGCGGCCTTCCTGGTCGCTTCCCATTGGAGTCCAGACAGCTTCATGAGGTCGGACAATCGGTAGAGGGAGCGCCCTTTGGCCAACTCCCGCACCCATTTGCGGGTTCCCATGCGCATCAGAGAACCTCCTTGATGTTGGCCTGTGCCGTGGTCACCATTTGCTCCCAGGCCTCTTCTTTGGCCAGCTCGTCTCGCTGGCTTCGAGGGAGCCACCGCCCCACCTCGAGGGCGACTCGGGCGGGGTCCAAAGACCGAAGCACCTTCTTGAGGCTGCGTCGCAGGGGGTCGTTGGGTTTCCCGGAGAGGGCTTCACGAGCCTTGTCCGCTGGGAAGGGAATCTGCTCCTTCTGGAGCAGCCACCACAGGTCGAAGACCCCGGCACCCGAGGCCTGGCGCTCCTCACCCAGGGAACGCAAAGACCCTATCAGCAGCTCGTCTGGTTGCGGGACCATGACCACCGGCGGGACAGGGAGGAGAGACCATGGATCGTCGACATCGGCGGGCTTCCAGGAGGCTGCTTTGACGCGCGTCATTGAGGCCGACGCCTGCATCTGTTCCCAGGCTCCCTCGCGGGCAAAGCGCAACGCAAGATGGTGACCTTCTCCCCGTACCACTTCCCGTTTGATTCGCACGTCGAGTTTGCCGGTGCCGAGGTATGCCGGGAGGCGTCGCTGGAGGCGAAGCACAGTTCGCTTGAGCCACTGCTGGAGTTCCTTCTCGTTGAGGGAGTGTTCCAGTTCGATTCGCTCGATGTACCTTGGGGCTCCGTGGACCATGCGAAGAGCGCTTCCTCGCACCAGTCCGGACTGGGCGCTCAGGCGGTCCTGGCAGAGCTGGTCGACCAGGAGAAATTGGAGAATATCGGAGGCCAGGACTCGGTGGGAAACCCCGGATTCGCCGGCTTGTCGTACGAGTTGTTTCCACATTCTATATTCCTTCTGGGACGTTCTTGTCCCATATTTCGTATAGCATAGCTGCCAGAGCGGGGCAATGGGAGATTGCCTTGGGGGCTGTTTCGCGCTATCTTTCGGTGGGAGGTGATGCATGTCGACTCGTTCGTTTCCGGTCTTCTTGACGCTCTTTGCCCTGGTGGTTTCGGCCCTGGGTTGTGCCCCTCCCTGTCCGTGCAAGCTGCGCGGGGGCCATCCCAAGATGAGCCGAGGTTTCCAACTGGCCTTGGGGGATCTGTTGTTTCAAGACGTTGATTGCGGCCCCATGTGTGATGCCATCGAATCGGTCACTTCAGGGGCAGAGGGAAAGAGCTTCTCCCATGTGGGAATTGTTGTCGCGGTGGGTCCGGGGGATCCAATGGTCCTCGAGGCCCTTTCCCAGGGTGTGGTGGAGACTCCCCTCCCCCGTTTTCTTGCTCGAAGTCATGACGCTTTGGGAAAGCCCAAGGTGTGGGTTGGTCGGGTTTCCGGGTGGAGTACGGCCAAACGAGCCGAGGCCGTTCGCAGGGCGCTGGTCTATTCCAGGAGCGCTTACGACGACAGCTTCGTCATGGGGGACGACCGCTGGTATTGCTCGGAGTTGGTCCATCAGGCCTACCGGGACGAGGCTGGAAACCCGATTTTTGCCACCGAGCCCATGACCTTCAAGACCCCCTCTGGTGAATTCGCTCCAGCGTGGTTGGCGTACTTTGCCAAACTGGGGCTCCCCATCCCGGAGGGCCAGCCCGGCATCAACCCGGGGCTTATCAGTCGAAGTCCTCTGGTTGAAATCGTCCACCGTTACGGCAATCCTTCGGAATAGACAATGGCCTCCGGCTGTTATTTCGTTGGCCTGTTTTTCTCCTGAACTTGACGCTGTGACGTTGGGGGGCTAAATTGGCATCAGGGGAGCGGTTCATTGCAAGCTGCCCCGATTTTGCAATGGACCGTTCCTCAGCATTTTCGTCAATGTGGTGACTGTGAAGCATTTCTTCTGTAGTCGAATCAAGCTGGCTTTCCCCTCTGGGCGAGGCCTGAGAACCCACGCAAAACCAACTGGTCTAGGAAAAGGTGAATCATGCGTAGAGAACTGATCTTCAATTGGGGGGAAGCACACTCCGCTATGAAGAAGGCCATGGATGCAGAGGTTTCGAACCCTTTGGACATTCTGGATACGGACAAGGGGTGGACCTACGTCACTTTCTTCAAGCACGGAACGTTGAGCAACGACGTGCTGTTTAATGTGGACCGCTTAGAGGAGATGGCCGAGGCCAACGGGTATTTCCTTCCTCGAGAAGTCATGAGCCAGCACAACAAGGTGGTTGTTACCGCCAAGGCTGCCAACGACAACCCGTCTGTCGCTCTGTTTGGTCTGGTGAAGTTCCTGGAAGCTTACTCTGACGTCTACTCCAACTCGGAGAAATTCCCGGAGACCGGATTCTACGGCAAGGTGGGTGGATGTTACGACCGAGTCGAGAAGGGTCGAGTTCTGGTGATGTACTCCACAGGGGACGACGCCTTGCTGGAGGTTCACCTGGCTGTGGAGAGCGTCTTGAAGAAGCTCAAGGTCAAAGGGGTCACCTTCGAACAGCACCTCTCCAACGGACTGAGCGACATTCCTCGAATGCTTCAGGGATTCGACGACCCCAACTACATCCGTTCGGGCACGAACATGCACCGAATCACCGATCCCCAGAAGTTCAATGTCCTGCTGAAGCAAGCCCGCCACGACTACGCTCACTACGTCTTCGACATGTAGACACGGTCACTTCAAGCGGAAATGAGCGTGTCCCATTCTGCAACCAACAAGACGATGCTTGCTCCGTTAGAGACAATCGGGGTCTGAAGAGTCCTTGAAGTGGACGACGATTCCGAAGCCCGGACTCCAGGACGTTCCTGTGTCTGAGGCAACAATCAACCCTTCCTGGCATGGGCTGTTTGGGCGCCATGCGACGTGATTGATCGAGGTATTGAAGTCGGCGAGATAGGGAGCCTCCCCCCACGCTGGAATGCTCTGGTCGATCCACTGTCCCTGGTCTGGAGACGCCCCCGGGTTGAGGCGAAACTCCACCACAGTTCCTTTCACCGGATTGCCGGAGGGACGCCCCACGACCAACGCTCGAGTCCCATTTTCGTTCCATGCCACCGACGAGATATTCGAACCGCTGCCTGGAACCGACATGCTGGGATAGGGCCAGTCCCCCTGGTCCCAAACGTAGACCTTGCCGGTGGTTCGGGCAGCGACAAAGCAGAAGATTCCGCCGGGCTGGCATTGCCCCCTGCCGGGGTTGCCGAACCCGTTGGACCAGCCGTTCTCGACAACGGTATCAACATCCAGGATCCATGAGCGGGAGTGAGCTCCGTTGGTTCCTTCGCTGGTCAAGAGGTAGTCGGCACCATCATAAACCAGGGGGTCTGGCTCAGCCCAGAGGATGTCTGCGAGGCCTCGATAATCCCCATAGCCTTGGCTCATGGAGACCGATTCAAAGGGAGTCGAACTGACAAAAAGGTGGGTGACGTCGGTATCCAAATACCCGCCAAAGGCGACTCGGTCTCCGCTCTTGTCGAATTTCACGACGGTGAGCTTCAGCCCTGCGTAGGTGGCCAGGTTGTGTTCTACCACCTCTCCCGTCTCGGGGAAAACCTTCCACATCCTCGGTTCGGAAGCCGTGTATCCCACTACAAAGGCGAAATCTCCGCTGGGGTGGTAGGCCACACGAGTCACCTGCAGCGCTCCAGTGAACTCGTACAAGAGGCTCAGGGCGTTTGCTTCTGGGTCATATTTCACGAGTTTGTTGCCCGAACTCAACAGCAACAGGGCGGAGGAGCCGTCCGGATGCCAATCGACGTCCACGAAATCCCCTTGAAACAAGAGGTTCGGCACCTTCTCATGGACCAACATCCCAAAGCTTTCCCCGCACAGGGAACTATCAAGCTGGCAGTCGTCATCGCACAGCATGTCTCCGCCGGGGTAGCCCATGTCTTGGCAACTTGTCGCAACGCTGGTTCCATCGCACTCTTCGCCGGGAGGCTCGGTGACCTGGTTGCCACAATCGGGTGTGCAATCCGAATCGGTCAGAGCGTTGCCGCCTGGTGGGCAGCACCCGTCCGAGGGGCCGATGAGGGTAATGGGTCCAGAGCGGCATTCTGCGTCGCACGTGCCGGAGTTGCCAAGGTGTTCCCACTGGGTGCATCCT
>CALFHQ010000259.1 GCA_937876385.1 uncultured Pseudomonadota bacterium | reverse complement strand
ACCCCGAGTCCCCGCCCTGGCACTGCCACGCAGCATCGCTTAGGGGAAGAATTTCATACCCGTTGCGCTTTCCGTCGCTTCCCCATCGCTTGACGTAGGTGGGCACGAAGTGGTGAGAGGCGACCTCGAAAACGCCTGAGGGGCCAGGGGCAAAGCAGACCTGCTCGATTCCCCCGAGTCGCACCGGTTTCTTCTTCATCCCAGTCCAGAAGTTTCCCAGAGTAAAGCGAATCGAGGCCAGTCGACCGGCGACGGCAGAGAGGGGCTCCTTTACTCGTGTCGTCTGCCCGTCTTCGGTGACAGCGCGGAGTTCTGCCCAACCCAACACATGCGGGTGGGACCCAAACACCGCCGTGGCACCAGCGGCAAGCAGCTCCTTGCCCAGTGTCCACTGCCGCTTTGCCGGGCGAATCACGTATTCCGGCATCCAATGCAGAATCACCAGCACCACATCGTTCAGGAATGCTGCTTCACGCACGGCTTCCAGGAGCGCCTTGCGTGCCCCTTTCTTCTTTGAAACGCATCGAGCACATGCGTCCCCATCGCATCGTCGGTTGGTGAATCGCGTCACTCCAAACAGTGCCACCGACACCCCTGCGACGTCCACTACCACATAGGTTGGGTCTTCGCTTGTGCCAAAGGGCGTCATTCCGTGCTCAATGACCTGCCTTCTGGTTTCCGAGAGCCCCTCAGCACCATGGTCAAGGGCGTGGTTGTTGGCCAGAGAGAGGGCGTCAAAACCAGCATCAGCCAGGGTCTCCAGGTACTCCGGCGGTGCCCTGAATCTGGGGTAGCAGTGCGATTCCCCGGGCATCACAACCGTCTCCAGGTTCCCCACGGTCAAATCCGAGTCCTTCAAGTAGGGCTTAATCCAACGAAAGGAAGAGGCGAAATTGAGCTTTCCATCGGCCCCTCGGGCTTTGGCCCCAGAGACCTGACCGCAATGCTGCATGAGGTCTCCCACGACGTTCACGCACACAGGTCGAGCCGTCCCTTGCCTCTCCTCTTTTGCGAAGAGAGAAGTGGGAATCCACAGCAATAGGAAAAGGAAAACTGTGCCTGAAATCGGTCGAAGCATTCCTACTTCAGCTTCCCACCAATGAGGAGATAGCCGTTGTCCACGGCGAGGGTCTCAAGGTCCACTGAAAGGGTGGTTCCTGGGGGGATTCCATCGACAATGGTGGACATATCGATGGCAGGAACTTCGATTCCGCCAAGGCCACCGAGGAGTTGATCCGTAAGGAGGGGCAAAACTACCGTGGCGAAGAGGTTCTCCACCATGGATTCCTTGCCCTTCAACTCGGGTCCCACATCGGCCACTTCGATCTCAGCCACTTCGAGGTCTCCGAATTCGAGGCCGATCTTCTTCACCCCGTCCTCTTCCACGATGGTAAGAGAAGCGTCCATGACCATGAAGAGGAAGATGTCGATGTCCCAGTGCATCCCCATCATATCGAACGTAGCGTGGAGGAAGGCGTCTCCCAACTGCAGTTTGAGAGCGCCCCCGGTGCCACAGGTCTCCAACACCGGCGGGTAATACATGTCCACGGTAGCGGCGAGGTTCTCCAGGCCGTAGCTTGTCAGATCCACCGAGCCCAGCGCCTCTTCGGTAAGTTCCAAGGTCAGCAGACCGCTGTACCAGACGCTAAAAAGTGCTTCGTTGATGAAGTCCACGGCCACTGCCAGGTTCACTTCGGAGTCTGTGGGCAAATCATAGGTTGACGGCTCGGTTCCCATGCAACCATCTCGCACCAGAACTCCCAGGGGGTCATGGTCCACGGCTTTGGCCGAAGTGAGCGCGATGTCTCCACCCAACGACAGCCCGTCGTAACCAAAGAGCAATTCCCGAATGACCATGGTGAGAATCAACTCGGCGCCGGGGCCGTCCCCGATGAGGGCCGGCAAGGCCAGCGGCATTCCCTCCTGGAGGCTGGCCACGAGGCTATCCACGGCGGCGGGAATCTGCTCTCCGAACTGTTCTTGCACCTGGGCAATGAGTCCATCCTTCAAGGTGTCGATGAGGAGATTGATGAAGGGGTCAAGGAGGTTTCCGGTCATCCCCTGGATATCAATTTCGACGTCGGCCACGTCGGCTTCAATGGGACCTAAAGAGGCGTCAATGTCTCCCGTTCCATCGGCGCTCACGAAGAGATACGCCGAGGCGTACACCTCGCCGATGTAGATGGTGCCGTAGTAGGGGTCGCAGTACTCGCCAATGTAGGGCACCTCGTAGCAACACTCGAGGTCGAGGTCCACCACGATGTTGGGAATTCCGGCGGACAAGTATATCGTCTGGTCCATAGATTGGAGAGATATGGTGGGGAGATCGTAGGTCACCGAGTTGATGACAGCCGAGCAGTTGTTCCCAAAGGCGATCCCCCCCTCGGGCAGGAGGGTCGAGAGGTCCATCCCCCCAATCATCAATTCGGCCACGGTGGCCAGGTCATCGGCAGGCAAGGAGTGGTCGCCGTCGTCTAAAAACTCTTGGGTCAAGAAGGCGACGAGAGAATCCGGGATGAGGCCGGCCAGGGGTTCGGCAGCATCCGCCAGGACCCAATCGGTGGAGTAGAAGGCCGAACGGAAAGCTTTTGAGCTGTTGCCGTATTGGTCCACGGCGACCACTGAAACGAGGTTCATTCCGTGGGTCAACGTCATGTCCAAGGAGAACCCACCGTTGCTTCCCAGCGGGACTTCCTGGTCGTTCACCGTCACTGAGGCCACATTCCCCACGGCGTCAATCACGGTGCCCGTTACGGTCAGTGCCGTGGGGCCGGTGAGGTTGGCGGCTCGAGGGGGATAGGTAATGAGGATCTGAGGCCCGGTACTATCGCAAAGAACCTGGAGATCCTTGGATGCGGTCATTTCGGAAGCTTCCACGTGGAGTGTGTAGATTCCGTTGGCCACGAAGACGAAGCGGTCGTCCTTATTGTCCGTCAGCTCCATTCCCTCGACGGGGGCTACTTCGATGGGGTTGATGGGGGCTTCTCCCACTTCATTCCCGTATTGGTCGATGTATTCGTGATAGACGGTGAACTTGTCACCCACGGCGAAGAATTCCTTGTCCGGCTTGATGTAGAAGGACACTGCCACCGGCGCACCACCCACCACGGTGAGGGTCGCGGGGGTTGTCGTCTCTTCCCCATTTGGAGCCGTGGGAATACAGGACACATCGTACTCTCCGGCCACGGTTCCTGTGATCTGGGTGCCCGTTGCGGTCAACTCTTCGGGGACTTCCACTTCCCAAGAAGCGTCCGCCACCGCATTTCCATAGGCGTCGGTAACCGTGCAGGAAACCTCGGAGGACTCCTGCGCTGCGACTTCTGCGGGGTCAAGGGAAGCTTCGAAGGTGTCCGCAGGGCCGGGAACCACGGTCAGCTCCACGGCATTAATCTCCGCATCAACGGGTCCCTTGCAAGTGATCTGGTAGCTTCCCACCAGTTCCCCGGTGATTTCCTGGCCGTCGACGGCGACCCCAACTTCTGGATCACTACGAATCCCCTTCTTCCAGTCCTGGCAAACCTCGGCATCGTTACAAGCCGTGCACGTTACCACAGCGATTTCCCCGGCGGGGACCGTGGTGGGTTCCACAACCGTCTCCACCGACGTGATGCCGGTAATCTGAACGAAAATGTTCTCCGGGGTTTCGTCCACCGCATCACCGGATTTCAGCGCGCACCAGACCTCGAACTCGCCCGGGTTGTTCATGGTGTGCTCCCCTTCCGAGAGCACCGTCTCCGATTCACCGTCGGACATGTGCACTTCGGTGGCGAGCTTCATCGGTTCCCCGTCCAGGGTGACCATACAGGTGATCGCCACGGAGTCTCCGACATCCACTTCGTTGGCGGAAACCTCGGTTTCTACCACCAGTTGGCTGCCCACAAGGTCGACGTCCAATTCCTCAACACCGTCATTGGAAGACAGGTCGGAAACGGCGTCCATATCGAGTTGCGATTTGTTTCCCCCGTCTGAACCACAGGCGACGAAGGCAAACACCATAGACATTGCAAGAAACCCCATGACCAGTCGGCGCATGATTCCCTCCAGGCAGACGAATCCACGGCACATGATACCAGTCAACCCTGGGAAAGAAAAGGAGAAGCCCTGGATTCGTTACCAGACAGACAGGAGGGAACGCAACCCGGCGTCAACCCGCTGTGTTGCTCCCATCGACGTTGGCCTCC
>CALFHQ010000258.1 GCA_937876385.1 uncultured Pseudomonadota bacterium | reverse complement strand
TGGGGAGACGAGCCCTCGAAGAGCGAGCACGAATTGTCTACTCCTCCATGTTGCGGGTGGCTGTTTCCAGTGATTCCCTTCCCGAGTCCGTGCGCCAGGGTGTCTACAGCATTCTCGCCTCCAGAGGGGAGGCAGCATTGATTCGCCACTTCCTTCCCGTTTCTCCCCGACGAAAGATGAGAGAGGCCGAGGCCCCCTACGACGCCATGTTGGACGACATGAGCCTTGGAATGAAGAAGTGGAAGGCGCGGTTGCACAACAGAGACCTGCTTCTTCGCCTGGGTCGGGATGCGAATCCGGCGGTGCTGGCGAACCTGCTGGACAATCCCCTCCTTCGAGAGGAAGATGTCATCCTCTGGGCAGCGAGAAGACCCAACAACGCAGAGGCGCTGATGCTCATCGGATTGCACCGGAAATGGTCCCTGCGACCTCGAATTCAGCAGGCAATAGCTCGAAACCCCTACACGCCAACCCATCTCGCTGCTGCCTATCTGCCTCTTGTTCCTCGAACCATTTTGAGCGAAATGGAGCACGACCGTACCCTTCACGACCTGGTTCGGGAGGGGGCACAAGACGTGCTCGCCATTCGCAGCCGTTCCAGATCAACCGACGACACCGAATAAGGAATTTTCATGCCCGACATCTCCCTGGAAGCATTTCGAGACCGCATTCGACCGTTTGAATTTCCTTATATCTACGAGCAGTTCGAACCCATCAGCGGGAAGATAAAGTGCCGCTCCGACGACTTCGTGGTAGATGAAGTACTTGCCTACGAACCCAGCGGGGAAGGAGAGCATCTATTTGTCAGGATGGAGAAGCACGACATCGCCATGGAGGACTTCTTCAAACTCCTCCGTACTGTCCTCGACGTGCCCCAGACCGAGGTCGGCTATGCCGGACTGAAGGACAAAGTAGCGGTGACCCGACAGACATTTTCTCTGCCCGCCTCTTGCGAAGCGCGACTTCCGCTTCTCGAGGAGCACGACGTGAAAATCCTCGACGTCTCCCGGCACACCAATCGCCTTAAGGTTGGCCACCTGCGGGGAAACCGCTTTGACATTCTGCTCAAGGGCGTTCCCGAAGAGCAGCGAGAGTTGGCCGTCACGGTGGGGCACCACGTTGCCAACAAGGGGATGGTCAATATCTACGGCAATCAGCGCTTTGGAAGGGGGTTTGAGTCGGTTCGGGTAGGGTGGGATGTTATGGCCGGGAACATGCGCATCCAGTCCATGAGCCGAATGAAGCGTCGTTTCGTGGTGAGCGCGTTGCAGAGCTTCCTGTTCAACAGTTACTGCCTCTATCGCTATCGAAAGGGACTCCTCCATACCGTTCTTACCGGGGACATCATGAAGAAGTGCGAGTCTGGAGGGATGTTCACCGTGGAGGACTCGAAGGCCGACCAGCTTCGCTTGGATGACGGAGAAATCACCGTCACCGGACCCATGTACGGGAAGAAGCTGATGACCCCCCGGGGGCTCTCATACGAGTTGGAGATGGAGCATCTTGCGGGCTATGGAATGACCCTGGACTCCTTTGCCAAGTTCCACTCCCTGGCCCAGGGAGCTCGTCGCCCCACCATGATTTTCGCCAAGGATCTGGAGGCATCGGTGGAGGAAAGAGGGGTACGATTCCGCTTCTTCCTGCCCAAAGGGTGTTACGCCACTGTGTTCTTGCGAGAGGTTTGCAAACAGGAGTTTTAGGGGCGCGTCCTAGGACGGCTTGTCTTCGAACTCTTCCAACTCTTGGGAGATTTCTTCCAG
>CALFHQ010000257.1 GCA_937876385.1 uncultured Pseudomonadota bacterium | reverse complement strand
AGCCATTCCGATTCGCATCCATGTCAACGGTACTCGTGGAAAGTCGAGCGTGGCGCGGTTGCTGGTAACGGCACTGAACGAGGGGAAGATCCGGACCTTCGGAAAGACCACGGGCACCCTACCCCGTGTCATCTTTCCCAACGGCCAGGAGTACCCTGTGTACCGCCCTGCCGGGCACGCCAACGTCCTGGAACAGCTTCGCATCATCAAGGTAGCCAGACGCCACAAGGCGGAGGCCGTGGTTGTGGAGTGCATGGCGCTCCAGCCTCGTCTTCAATGGTTGTCTGAGGAGAAGCTGGTACAGGCGACCCACGGGGTCATCACCAACGCCCGTGAGGACCACCTGGACGTCATGGGTCCCACCGAGCGGGACGTGGCGTTGGCCTTGCTGGGGATGGTTCCGAGGCGAAAGAAGCTGTTTACTTCCGAGTCCAGGAACATCGACCTGTTCAAGCAGGCGTGTGAAGACCGTCGCACGCAGCTCGTCCGGGCCACTGAAGAGGACGTCGAGGGGATCTCCGACAAGGACATGGAAGGGTTCAAGTACTTCGAGCACAAGGAGAACGTTGCCCTGGTGCTGAAGATTTGTGAGAGCCTGAACATCGACCGGGAGACGGCCCTGCGTGGGATGCGAAAGACGGAGCCGGATGAGGGGGCGTTGATAACCTTCGAGGTCGACTTCTTCGGCAGGCGACTTTTCTTTGTGAACGGGTTCGCAGCAAACGATCCGGAGTCCACCGAGCGTCTGTGGCGGATGGTGCTGAGCGATCACCCGAAGGTGACCAATCGGATTGCCATCTTCAACTGCCGAAATGACCGTCAGGATCGTTCTCAGCAGTTGGGACGAGCGTACGTCACATGGCCCCAGGCGGAGACCGTGTTGCTCATGGGAACCGGTACTCACATTTTCGCCCAGGAAGCGATCAAGCACGGTTTTGATCCTTCCAGGTTTGTGTATGCCGAGGGAGCCACAGCTTCCCAGGTTTTTGAAATGACCCTGGCAAAGGCAGGAAAGGAGGCCCTCATTATTGGGATGGCCAACATCGCCGGCGCCGGATTGGAACTTGTTCACTACTTCCGAAACCGTTCTGTGCTGCCTGACCTCACGACGGAGCCCGTCACAGGTCAAGAGCACTCCACAGCAACGGTGCAATCGGGGAGGCACTAGATGGTTGAGTTGCTTTCTCTCTTCATCGGTTCCGGGCTTGTAGTCAGCCTGCTCTTTTCCGAGTTTTTCGGTTTGGCAGCAGGAGGACTGGTGGTTCCCGGATACGTGGCAATCTACATCAACGAGCCCATGCGGGTGGTGCTGACCATCCTCGTGGCTTTCTTGACCTATGTCGTTGTGAAGGCCATCTCAGGCTTCACCATCGTCTATGGCCGACGCCGCACCGTGCTGATGATCCTGGTGGGATACATCATGGGAACGTCTGTGCGCTTTCTCCTGTCTACCTGGAACCTGCCTGAGATGGAATTGGCCATCATCGGGTACATCGTTCCCGGGCTCATCGCCATCTGGATGGACCGACAGGGAGTTGTTGAAACGGTGAGCACGCTGCTGACGGCCTCGGCCGTCACTCGGTTGATTCTCATCCTCGTGACAGGAGGTGATTTCCAGTCATGAAAGGAGTTTACTGGCGCCCCAAACAGATTTCTCGTGCGGTGCTCGTCTTCATTGCAGTGCTGGCCGTTGGCGCGGTGGGTGCGACGGAAGTCTTCAAGGTCGATGTCAAACAGCGAAACTACCGGGAGAAGATTCGAGCTGCCCGGCACATGGACGCTGCCATGAAGGAGCTGAAGCGTCATCGCCTGGAGGACCTCAAGCTCCCCATCGATGAAGAAAACGACTTCACCCGTTCAGGACTGCTGGGCCACCCGCTGTCTGTGGTGACGAGCAACACTGGGTACCTGGAGTCCAAGCAGACCACCATCAACCCCAACTTTGCGGCAGTAGCGGCCCACCTGCTCAAGCGAGCCGGTGTGGAGAAGGGGGACGTGGTGGCGGTGGGATTCTCCGGATCCTTCCCGGCTTTGAACCTTGCGGTGCACTCGGCATGCGAGGCCCTGGAAATCGAGCCCATCATCATCTGCAGTGCAGCAGGCTCGGAGTGGGGAGCCAACATCCCTGGCTTCAC
>CALFHQ010000256.1 GCA_937876385.1 uncultured Pseudomonadota bacterium | reverse complement strand
GCACCCTCCTTGGCGAATCCCATCCGGCGCCCTTCAAAGAAGCGCCCCTCCTCAACATCTTGTGAAACCACGATGATGGTGTTGGTGAACCACACCCGTCTCGACTTTCCGTCCTCCAGCCATCCCGTGCGAATGAGCTTGGCGACTGTCTCCTGAATGTCCGGATGGGCCGACTTCAAGTCTCGAAATACGATGAGCTGGAAGGGACGACGGTACATCAACTCGGTGAGGCGCCCGCCGTGTTCGTATCCCACGTACCCGGGGGCCGTCCCGATGAGTTTGCTCAAAGAGTGGCGTTCCGTGTACTCCGACATCTGAAAGACCTGCACCGAATCGGGAGAATCGAACAGGAAAGCCGCCAGCGCCCTGGCCAATTGAGTCTTTCCCATGCCAGGAGGACCCGCAAAGAGGAAGGATGCGATGGGGCGCTGGGTGGAGAAACCGGCAAATCCTCGCTTCACTGTCTCACAGACTCGACGAACCACCTCGTCGTGACCCACCAGATACTCTCGAATGGCATCCGACATGGCCGAGAAGCGATGGCTTGAGTCCAGCAACATGCGCTCCACAGGGACCTGCACCTTGGCGGAAATCACCCGGGCGACATCCTCATCGGTAACCTCATCTCGCCCCGCCACCGACGCCACTGCGCCTGCTGTGTCCAGGACGTCGATTGCCTTGTCCGGGAGACGCCGATCCATCATGTAGCGAGAGGACAGACGCACCGCTGCCTCCAGGGAGCGTTTGGAGTAAGAGACCCCGTGGTGCACCTCGTAGAAGCCGATGATTCCCTGGCAGATCTCCACCGCCTCTGCAGGCTTTGGCTCCTCCACCTTGACTGGCTGGAATCGTCGCTCCAACGCACCATCCTTCTCGATGTACCTCTTGTATTCGTCCAGGGTCGTGGCACCAATGCAGGGGAACTCCCCCCGGGCCAGCGCCGTCTTCAATTCGTTGGCCGCATCCAGGGCGGTCTCTCCCCCACCGGCACCGACGATGGTGTGAATCTCGTCGATGAAGATAATGACTTCCCCTTCGGCTTTGTGGACCTCTTTGCGCAGCTCCATCATCTTTTCAGAGAAGGAACCACGAAGCTGCGTTCCCGCAAGCAGTGAAGAAACCTCCAGCCCCAGGACGATCTTTCCCTTGAGCCAGCGAGCTTGTGGAGTTTCCTTCACGATCTCCAAAGCAAGCCCCTCCACCAGCGCGGTCTTTCCCACCCCGGGTTCTCCCACGAGGACCGGATTGTTGGCCCTCCGCTTCTTCAAAATCTGAATGGTCTGGCCTATCTCCTTTTCCCGCCCGATGACCGGATCGATTCGTCCCTCTTCCGCTTCCAGGGTGATGTTTCGAGTGATCTTCGACAAGAGAGGGTACTGTTCTGCGTCCAGTGCGTATGCGGAGGCCTCTCCATCGTCCTCCACCTTGCC
>CALFHQ010000255.1 GCA_937876385.1 uncultured Pseudomonadota bacterium | reverse complement strand
CCCCTGCAGGTCGACCCCCACCAACTCCACAACCCATCGATCGCCGCGCTGTTTGAGGTGGCTCTCAAGAACTTCGGGGTGCAGAGGTGTCGTCACCGAATACGGCGTGGGGGCAAGCGCGCCCATACCGTCGCTGCGTTGTACCACGACAAGGTGCTCCCCAACGGTGCCCTCCCGCAAATGGGGAGCGATGGGAAGGACAATGTGTTGTTTGGAGTCAAGGACTTCCGAACGGGCGGACCGACGGATGTATCGAAACGTCCGAGTAGAAATCCAGAGAACGTCCACCTCTTCAGAAAGGCCGGTGGCGACGATCTCCACGATGGCTTCCGTGGAGTAACTCTGGAACGTCGGGCTCATCGAAACGACCTTGGGAGGACGGGCCCTTCTCGCTACATGGGTTTCATGGGTGCTCTCGTAGGTTCTTCCCCGCACCGTTGTCGCCAGGATCCTGCAATGCCGCCCCGCAACAGAGTCCAAATCGGGAAGTTCGAACAGATGCAGCAGTCCGAGCTCGTGGGTCCAACCTGGGACCCCCAGGGAGACCGTGCGACCCTCGCAGATAAGGCTGACCTCAATGTTCTTTTCGGAGTGCGACAATTGGAGAAGAAGTGTGCCGCTCTCCCGGGGAAGGGTCGAAGGCCAGGAATGCAGCAGTCGAGGGAGGCTGTCGGATGATTGAGAAGCCGGCGGAGGATTCGTTTCAGCCGCCGCCGGGAGACAAACCATGAGCAACCACAGCGAGAGGAAAACTGGAGTGGCCAGCGCCATGGTGCCGGTTTCTCTTGTCTGTCCCTGATTCAATGGTGCCCCCCTGCGACTCCTTGCGTTCTTTAAAGGATAGGGACTAATGGACCAAGTGCAAATTCTCCAGGGAAAACAGCGCGTAGCGACTGGCCACGAAACCCTCGTTGTGATATCCAAAGACAGGTAGAAAGGCCATCCACTCACTGCTCGGAGAACACCATGAGTCGCCCCCAGAAAAACCGTGTTGTAGTCGTGGGTGCCGGCCCGGCGGGGCTTCTAAGTGCGTACTACTTGACCCAGTTCGGCCTGTCCGTCTCTGTCGTGGATGCTCGAAGCGAAGAGGATTGGGGACGGCATTGGGTTGCCGACATCGACAAGAGATCCATTCTTCAACGCCGTCTTCCGATGCCAGACCAGGCAAATGTGACCACCGATTGGATGACCAACCTCGATTTCTTCTCCCCGTCGGGATTGAGGGCGGTTCATCTCGCCCCCTCACCTGTCATGCAACTCCATCTGGGGTACTACAAGGAACGACTGCGGCGTTCCTTGGAAGAAGCGGGCACGATGCTTCATCTCAGACGCACTGTGACGGACATCGACCGAACCTCAAGCGGATTCGTGAAGGTTCACATGGAGGATGTTCATCAGGGCAATCTGGAAGAGACGGTCGGGTTCGTCGTGCTGGCCTCCGGCCTTCTCGTGGAGAGATTCAAGGAGCGCCTGAACAATGACTTCGGAATCCCGTGGAGTCTGCACCCCTCGGAGACAATGGAGATGGGGGTGCGCACCCTTCAGTTCCAGAAGATGGGGTTGGTGGATGTGCGACTTCCCTCACCCATCGGGACCTACTTCTGTCGCATGGGGAGCCGGGGCCCTCTCTCCGTTGGATGCGCCGGAGTCTCAGTAGATAGACAGTGGGGGTTGGTTACGGCGCGCCGTTTGACAACTCTCCACGAACACGATTCTGTCGAGCATATGCTGAACTCTCTGCAGGCTCGATTGGGTCAGTCTGCTTCCATCAAAGCTGATTTCAGAGGCGTTGTTCCAGTCCGCCGCCCCCAGGACGTCCTGGCACGGCGGGGGATCGCATTGGTTGGAAGCGCCGCTTCCCAGAGCTATCCGCTGACGGGAGCGGGAATTACCCTTGCTGCCAGAGCGGCTGCCCTCATGGCGGACGCAGTCGCCCAGTACCGGGCTGAAGGCCGAAACGAGGAAGCGCTGTGGCAATACAATGTGGCCTACCACCGCCACTTTGGAGCGACCCAGGCTTTTGCACAGACGCTGATGGGAGCCTTCCAGAAAGCGGGGGTAGGGGAAGGAGTTGTTGAATCCTGGTTCCGGAGGGGCGCTATGAGTCCCGAAGACATTCGTCGAAGCTTGCTATTGAGTCCCACAGACCTCAGCGCTTGGGAAATGGTGAAGAAATGGTGGGCCATTCTACCCGGGCAAGGTCGATCTGTGTTGGGAGGGGCCTTGCTTCGCGGTATCGGAGCCTATAATGTCTACCAGAGGCTCTTCCCCCGAGAGCCGGACGAGAGAAGGTTGGCTCGGTTCTCTCGTGCGGCCCGCCTGGCCGTGTTTGGAAAGGAAGAGTTGGACCACCGCAACGTGGAAATGGAGGAAAGGTCGTGATCGTCTGCAAGACAGCACAGGAAATAGAGAAAATGCGTGAGGCCGGTCGAATTGTCGGCCTGACCTTGAGGCTCATGGCGACACTCGTCGAGCCTGGTATCAAGACAGAGACCTTGGACAAAGAGGCGGAGAAATTGATCCGCAAACACAAGGCAATCCCAACTTTCAAGGGGTACGGTGGTTTCCCTGCTTCCATCTGCGTCTCGGTGAACGAAGAGGTGGTGCACGGAATTCCCGGAAACCGACGGCTCAAAGAGGGCGATATCGTGAGCATCGACTGCGGTGCTACCCTCAACGGATACATCGGTGACGCAGCGGTAACCCTTGCCGTGGGTCGAGTCGACCCGGAGTTGGTGACCCTCATGGACACCACCAGGGCTGGGCTGGAAGCTGGAATTGAAAAGGCCCGCATCGGAAATCGCCTCGGCGACGTCTCCGCTGCAGTGGAAGCAAGAGCCAACGAGCGACGACTCGGGGTGGTTCGAGACTACTGCGGTCACGGAGTCGGAACCGAACTCCACGAGGCTCCCCAGGTGCCAAACTACGGCACTCTCAACACCGGACCGCAGATTCTCAAAGGGTGGACCATCGCCATCGAGCCGATGTTCAACCTGGGAACCGCCAGAGTCAGGGTGTTGAATGATGGTTGGACCGTGATTACTCAAGACGGTCGTCCTTCCGCTCATTTTGAGCACAGTGTCGCTGTTACGGAGAAAGGACCGGTGATTCTTACCTTGCCCTGAACGATGGGACGTCAGTCTTCCCCGTTCTCCGGGGAAATTTCCATTCCCGTCACTTGCGTCCAGAACGCTTCCAGCGGTTTGCGTTTGATCTTTCCAACGGTGTGGAACACCAGTGTGCACTCTCCCTTCCGGGGGTGTGCCTCGATCTCCTCAGCCAACTCCAGTGGGCTCCCACGCAGAAACTCCTCGTGGAATTTCGTCATCTCTCGTCCCACCACAACCCGCACCTCGTTGCTCAAGTTGCCCACTTCCCGCAGAAACTCCACCAGCCGCCTCGCCGGAAGGTAGACCACCGTGGTGAGCCCGGGGAGGGTAACCCACATCAGGAACTGTCTCAGCTTGCTTCCTTTGCGGGGGGGGAACCCCAAAAAGAGGAAGCGATCCGTCGGTAGCCCCGCTGCCGACAGCGCTGCAATCACGGCACTGACGCCGGGAATTGGGACCACCGGGATTCCCATCTCGGCGCAGCGATTGACGAGACGATAGCCAGGGTCAGATACCGTCGGCGTTCCGGCTTCCGACAAGAGGGCGATGCTGTTTCCCTTCAAAAGGAGAGAAACCAACTCCTCTGCTCGACGCTCTTCATTGTGCTCGTAATAGCTGATGAGTCGAGGGCTCTGGATACCGAAATGGCTCAGCAGTCTGCCCGCTGTGCGGGTGTCCTCGCAAGCGATGATGCTCACTTCCTCAAGAACCTTCCGGCTTCGCGGCGTGGCATCGTCCAGGTTCCCAATTGGGGTGGCCAGACAGTACAACGTTCCGGGATTGAGGTGCGCGCTCATACTCATTTCTTGAGCTTGAGTCCCAGGGCGTCACGCACCGAAGCGAACTCTTCGGAGACAGCGTACATGACCAATTCCTTGGCCTTCTCCTTTGGAGGAAGCTTCGAGAACTGGATGCTCTCCTGTCGCAGCGCGTTGGTCGCCGTCTGAAGATCCATCGCGGCGAGCAGTCCGGCATGGTTTGCCGTCAACTCGACTCCGGTGAGCCATTGGCTGATCTTCGGGGTGGAGCCGCGCTTGAAGAAGTAGTCCACAGGGCTTGTGAGGGTGTTGGCCAACTGGGGAGACATGCGCTTTCGCATCTCTTCTACCAGTCCGGCGACCTGCGGGTCGTTGGTACCTTCGATCTTGGCGTCGGGGTGCACGAAAAGCATGGCGCTCTTCCAGAATACCTTCAGCGCTGGTGCCGGGTAGCAGGCAGCGAGAATGTGCATCGGGTGGAAGTAGGTAAGGTTTTTGGCCAGTATGAAGGCCAATTCCTTCTCCGACTTGCCGTGCAACATGTCCTTTCCGATCACAATCACGGGGGGCATGGTGGCTTCGATGTGGATTCCGAAGTTTCGCTCGGACACGAAGATCTTCGGCACCGGGATTCCAAGCAGTCGAGAGACGTGGTTCAGAACGGAAGTGAAAATGGTCTTGTCCTTCAGGGACAACTCATCCTTCTTCTTGAGCCCCGCCTCCTTGAGATCCCGTCCGCCCAGGTAGGAACCGACACCCTGGTAGATGGTCTGGAAGACTCTGCCAATGTAGGGGTTCTCCACCTTCGAGAAGAGTCCCTTGCCCCACAGCGACATGTCCAGCGATCGATTGGGCTGCGGAAGGGAGCGACTTCGGTTGTTCTCCAGGAATGCCTGCTCTTCGTCCGTTGTCTTCCGGGCCAAGGCGAGCACCGAGGTGGCGAACCAGGCGTCATCGTCCAATCCCAACTCGTTGAGGAGCCGTGCCATCGTTCGGTAGGACTCCAGGCGGTCAGGCTCCAACGCCACCAGCGCTCGATGTTCTTCGATGGCCTTGAGCTTCTGATCCTCACGTTCGTAAAGATCGGCCAGGATCTCTCGAATGCTGACGTCGTCTCCCTTGATTTTGGCCGCCAGCTCGAAGCTGGAAGCGGCCATATCGGTTTTCTTGAGTCGGGTTCGGTAGATTTCGCCGAGGTTCTTGTACAGCATGAACTCCAGCTTCTCCATGTTCTTGCCTCGAACACGGGAGATCATGCGACGGTAAGTGGATTCCAGCGATTCCCAGTCCTTCGCCTGGGTAAGGATCTCGTCGACCGCCTGGAAAGCCTCGAGCTTCTCCGCATTGAGGTCCAGGGTTTTCTCGTAGAATTCCACCGAATCCATGGGCTGGTCCAGCTCCTGGCGATAGATGGTGGCGATGGTGAAAGTGTAGTTGGCCTTTCGGTCAGGAGTCTGCTCCACATCAATGAGGTGCTCGAGGACATGGACTGCCTCTCGATAGGCGCCGGCCTTGATATGAATCTCCAACAACTTCACCAGGGCGCTCTTGGAATGTGGCTGCGCCTGAAGTGCCTCGTTGTATGCCATGATGGCGCTGTCGAGGTCTCCCTTCTTCTCCCGATAGATGTCCCCGATGGCGATGAGTGCCTTCCAGCGCTCAACGTTGTCATTGAGGAGTCCGGCCCGCTGTCGCCGATACTCAATGGCCCCGTCCCAATCCTCGTGGTATTCCATGAGTTGGGCCAGGTCCAGCAGCGTGTCGGTGTCATCCGGTTGCAGATCCAACACCTGGTTGAAGTAGTCACTGGCATTCTCCGGACGCCCCAGGTTCATCTGAAGCTCACCCAGTCGTCTGAAAATGGACAGCTTCTTCTCGTCGCTGAACTGATCGGAGGCCTTGTCCATCAGGCTCTTGTAGTAGGACTCGGCTATTTCGAAGTTGTCTTCTTCAAAGTTGAGCTGTGCCAGCCCCTCCAGCGTTGAGAGGTCATCGGGATCGCGGTCGTACGCCTTGCGGTAGAACTCCATGGCGTTGGTGCGGTGTCCCGTGTTGGAGGCCACCGTGGCCAGCTTCCGATACAGATCCGTCAAACCCTCGGCTTCGGAATTGGCTTCCAGTTCTTCTCGCATCATCTCGAGGAGCGGATACGCCTTGGCCCATTCCTCTCTCTGGACGTACAAATCGGCCAGCGGGGAAGAGGCTTCCATGAGGTGGGGAACCTTCTCCAGAGCTGCTTCGAGGACCTGCACGGCGCCATCTCGGTCCCCGAGCTTGTCCTTCATTACAGCGCCCATTCGAGCGAAGATTCGGGCCTTGATATCCTCACCGGAGACTCCCTTGGCCTGGTCGAGGAGAACCTCCACGACCTTCTTCCACTGCTCCTCGTCGGAGTAGATATTGATGAGTCGTTCCACCGGTTCGACCTGCTCAGGAGCCTGCTCCATGGCCAAATGGTAGTGCTCCTTGGCCTTGTCAGGCATGAGCAACTCGGTGCGGTAGATGTCTCCCTTCTTCAAGAGAAGTTCGATGATCTCGGAAGCGTCGTTGGTGACGGTGATGCGCTGGTCGAGCACATCCACAACGTCCATCCAGTCCCCCTGCTCTCCGCAAAGCTCCTCAAGGCGCAAAAGGGTCTCGAGATGCCCTGGATCCAACTCCAGGATCTCTCGATACGACATGATCGCCGAACCCACGTCGTCCAGGCGGTCGACGTAAATGCCAGCAACCTTCTGGAGGTATTCCACCTTGGAGGAGATGGTATCGGACAGGTCCACCATGCGGCGGAGAACCAGGACGAGGTCGTCGAACCGTTCCTGCTCTTCGTAGAGGCGCTCCAGAGAAGCGATGGTGCTCTTGTCGTCGGGCTGAATGTCGATGATCTGCTGGTAGTAGTCGGCAGCCGCTCCACTGTCCTCGAGGGCGGACTCGTTGAGCAGCGCCAGGCTGCGAAGGAGGTCGACCCGTCGACCCTGATCGCCGGTCACCGAGAGCATCTTCTCGTAGGTTTCCGCCAGCCGACCCCATTCATCGTGTTCCTTGTAAATTCGCTCCAGTCGTTCAAACGCTTCGGTTGCGCCAGGATCGTAGGCGATGAGCTCTTCGTAAAGCTCCGCGGCCTTAAGGGGTTCGCCCAACTGCACTTCCGTCAGTTCCCCGGAGATGAGCTTCAACTGCGTGTCCTCTTCTGGATGCAGCGCGCTTCGCATTCCCAGGATTTCGATGAGGGCGGCCCAATCTTCGGTCTCGG